>NZ_JCANOT010000039.1:0-163878 GCF_059552495.1 Methyloversatilis sp. S146-33 | reverse complement strand
AGATTTCGGTGCGAAAGCTGGAGAAAATGGTCACAGATCGCGAGTTTCCCCCGGCCGTTCGAATCGGCAAGCAGTGTCTTTGGAGTGAACGGGTTGTGCAGCAATACGAGCAGAGTCTGTTCTCAGCCCAAGAAGCTTGGCAGGCGGCGATGCCCACCGTAATCCCTCTGACCCCTTGAGATTTGCTTTTCAGTTCGCGGAAAGAGGGAAGACGGGAGTCAGTTCCTGCTGATTCCCGTCTGGGATGGGTCAAACGAACAACTGCATCTGACCCGGATGCGAGCGCCAGTGCTGGCATACAGCTTCCCGGCGTCCGAATCGGAACCGGGTGTATGCGCGCACAAAAACGCTCTTCCATCGGTGGTGGGCCATGGCTCGCGACTGCGCGCCAGCAAGGTGGCAATTTGGGGCTGCGCCAAACTGTCGCAGATGGCGATGCGCAGATAACCCTGATAGCCCTGCGCCGCCGCCTTTGCGGCACTCACCGCCTGCTCCACGGTGGCCAGCACACGCCGGCACTCACCGAGGAACACTTGACCGGCCCAGGTCAGTCGCATCTGGCGCACGCTGCGGTCGAACAGCTGCACGCCGAGCGTGGCTTCGAGATTGCGCATTGCGCGCGACACAGGCGATTGCTCAACGCCAAGGCGCTCGGCCGCTCGCGCGAAATGCAGTTCTTCCGCGACCGCAACGAAATAGCGCAGTAATCTGAGTTCCAATGCGGCCTCCTGTTCGCTCCGTTCCTGGCATGTGTCCACCTCATGCGGATTGCGCCTCGCTTTCTCCTTCGATGATTGGCAAGAGGTTCCGGCGTTGCATGCTTGCCTATTCGGATAGACAGATCGCATCCGACACTTCGGAGGTTGAGGCGGAACGCTACCTGGCCGAAGAGACCTGAGAACCTCAATCGCCGCGACGCTGCACTACCGCCTGATCCACAGGTTCAGTTCAATCAATTCCCGGGTTGCAGCTCCACACGCACCTCGCGCGATTTGCCGGCCCGTTCCACTGACAAGACCACTACATCGCCGACCTTCCTGTCGTCTAGCCGCGCGAGCAGCTTGGCCACATCGTCCGTCGCCTTGCCATCAACATCGATGATGAGGTCGCCCGGCACGATGCCTTGCGGCGTGACTTCGACACCCGCGAGCCCGGCTTTGTGCGCTGCCGAGCCGGGGGTGACACGCAGCACGAACACGCCCTTGCTTCCCGTCAGCGCAAGCAGGCGCTGATTGAGCTGTTCGTCCACCTCGATGCCAAGCGCCGGGCGGATGTATTTGCCGGACTTGATGAGTTGCGGCACTACCCGCATGACGGTGTCCACCGGCACGGCAAAACCGATCCCAGCCGAGGCGCCGGAGGGGCTGTAGATCGCCGTGTTGATGCCGATAAGCCGCCCGGCCGAATCGAGCAGGGGGCCGCCCGAGTTGCCGGGGTTAATGGCGGCGTCGGTCTGAACCAGGTGATCAATGGCCGGGCCGCCCGCTTCTCCCGGTAACGAGCGGTCGAGCGCGGAGACGATGCCGGTGGTTAGCGTCCAGTCCAGGCCGAAGGGGTTGCCGATAGCAAAGACCTTCTGTCCCACCTTGAGGTCGGCGCTGGTGCCGAGCGGCACGGCAGGCGGGCGTTTGAAGCCGACGCCGATCTTGAGTACGGCGATGTCGTGTGCTGGGCTCGTCCCCACCAGTGCGGCCTGGTAGTCGCGGCCATCGGCGAGTTTGACGGTGGCTTCGGACGCGCCCTGGATGACGTGGAAGTTGGTGACGACGTGGCCGGCGTCGTCCCAGATGAAGCCCGATCCCGTGCCACGAGGCACGGAGAAGACATTGCGCGTCCAGACGTCGCGCACCAGCTGCGCGGTGGTGATGTAGACCACCGAGGCGCGTGATTTTTCGAACAGTTCGATGGTGGCCTTTTCGTCCGCTGCCAAGTCGCCGCGCGCCGTCACGGTGCGTTCTGCCGCCTCGCGCGGAGTGAACCATGCCTCGATGGCGGGCAGGAACTGCCACAGCAGCATGAGCGTGGCAATACAGGCGGTGATGAAGAGCCAGCGCCGGATGAAGGGATCCGGTGCGGGGCGTGGGTACGGGTCAGGGTAGGCCATGAGAAGTCTCCTGTTGATAGACAATCAGCGCCATAGCCCGCTCGGGCGCCAGCGCGGCGGGCGCGGCGTCACAGCGGATTCCGGCAAGAAATGGGGCGCGTGAAACGGCAAGGCTGTTGCTGGTCCAGGCGCCAACGTCAGCAGGCGTGAGATGCGATCTTGCGTTGCCGGATGCGTGCGCAACCAGGAAGGCTCGGGATTGCCCCATCCCGGCCACAGCCAGGCACGCCAGGAGCGACTGACCCGCTCGATCTTCGCCAGCGCGGACGCCAGCCCTTGCGGGTCGCCGGTCAGTTCGGCCGCGAGGCGGTCAGCGTCGAACTCACGCACGCGAGACAAGCCGAGCTGTGCGAGCAGGGCCAGCTGGGGCGAGGCGGTCAGCAGAAGCAGTCCAGGCCAATTGACCGCCACCGCGCCGGCCAGCAGTGCGGGCAAGCTGAACACAATAGCGATCTGTCCGACCATAGCCAGCAGGCTCGTGAGGCGACTGACGGAATCCGCCAGCCCCATGACACGCAGATCCTCATTAGCGATGTGCGCGACCTCGTGCGCGAGCACACCCGCCAGTTCGCGCGAACTCAGGTTGCGCAGCAGGCCATCGGTGAGGGCGATCGATGCATGCTGCTTCGAGCCGGTGGCGAAGGCGTTGACGACGACACTGGGCACGTAGTGCGGCACCGGCGTGGCGGGCAAACCGGCACGGGCGGACAGTTCGCGCAACATGGCCCAAATCTCGGGGGCTTCGTGCGGGTGCAGTGCCCTCGCGCGGTACAGGCGCAGGGTCAGCGCCGACGCGGCTGCCGGCTCGAGCAGCAGCGCGCCTGCAACTGCAAACAGCGCGAGCCACAGGCCGCTTTCCCCGAACAGCAGGCTTCCTGCGGCGGCTGCGATCCCGACCAGGGTCAGGATCAACAGCCCGGTCTGCAGGCGGTTGAGCCAGCGGTGTTGCAACAACGCCGCGCGCGGGTCATTGGGATGATGACGGATCATGCTCAGATGTCTCGGCGGCGCGGTCGTCGCGCTCGCGCAGCAGCCAGTAAGTGGCACCGAGCGCCAGTGTGGCTCCTGCAAGCGCGGCGATCTTGCCAGGGCTCGCCTCGGGGTCGAGGATCACGAACTTGCGCGCCAGCGCGATCAGGCCGATGAGGATTACGGTCTTGACCTGGATGATGCTGTCCCGACGCAGCGCCACGCGCACGATGGAATGCTTGAACTCCATCGCGATCAGGAGCGTCATGGTGGCACCGAATACCAGCTGAAAAACCTTATGATCCAGTGGATTCAGTGCATCCATGACGAGCAGCGTGAAGACGTGCCGAATCAACTGAATCAGCGAAATCACAATCACCATCGACATGACGCCCGACAGCGTGATGACAACAACCTGCTCGAAGCGCTCGTAAACCGTCATCAACAGCCACTGGGAGCGCATCTCGTCAAGGGCCGTGTGGCCAGATTCTTTATGCATAAGCGTTGCTCTCTCTTTCAATGAAACGTTAATGGAACGGGGAGTCCGAGAAGACGACTCGATTACACCTGGATTGCCGAGGCAATTGCGAAGCCACCCAGCGCATAATGTCCTGCGCGCCCGTGGCGCCGCCGATGGGTGGATCAGCCTCTTGCACGTCAACCCTTTGTCCCATGCATGGCATCAATCCGGCTTCTGGTCTGGCGGCAGCAATCCCAGAAGATCCGCCTGCAAATGTTGCAACTTGTCGATGCCAGCCCTCAATGCCTCGACACGGCCGGCATTTTTCATTTCACTCAGGGTGTGCGCTAACTGCTGGATGCTCTGATGCAGGACATCGACCTGATCATCAGGATCCTCGCCGAAGAACGTAGGGCGGCCACTTTGATCCCGCCAGTATTGGAGTGCTTCGGGTTGAGGCGGCACTTGGGTCTTACCTGACAGATAGTCGATCATCTGGGAAATCCAGACCCGGTGGTCGACGTATGTGAACGGCACGGGCAGCGCGGAGCGACTGTCAGGTTTGAATCCCTTCCAGGATAAGGGTACCTGCCAGGTGTGTAGCCATTGCTCGAATTCATGCGCCGGCATCGGATGCCCGATGGCATAACCCTGGCCCCACTCGCATCCCATACGCAGCAGCATTTCACCATGCCGAATGGATTCGACTCCCTCCGCGATGCAGTTCCTGCCAAACGACCTTGCCAGTGCCAGTAGCGCATCCAGGATGGCGATATCGTCCGGATCCTCGAGCATGTCACGTATAAAACCTTGGTCGATCTTGAGCAGGTGCGCGGGCAGGCGCTTCAGATAGGTCAGCGATGAATAGCCGCTGCCGAAATCGTCGAGGGCAAAACGCAATCCCATCCTCTCGCACAGCGCCATCAACTGAGACACTTGAACGAAGTCCTCCACGGCGCTGGTTTCGAGGATTTCCAGTTCAAGGTCTTGCGGCTGGGCGCCGGGATGTCGTGACAACATACCCCGTAGATGCATGATGAAGTCCGGTTGCAGCAAATGCCGCGCACCGATATTCACGCTGATCGGGACATGAAGGCCGGCCTTGCGCCAAACTTCGATCTGGGTCAGCGCAGCCTCGATGGTCCATTTCCCCACGTCAATCCCGAGCGGATGGTTCTCAATGATGGGTATGAAGGAGGCAGGAGATAACAAGCCACGCGTCGGATGTTGCCAGCGGATCAAGGCTTCGGCGCCCAGCACCTCACCGGTGCGCATGTTGACCTTAGGTTGGAAACAAAGCAGAAACTGCCCATTGGCAAGTGCATTCTTTATGCTGTCAAATCCTTCGTGACGGGTGCGCAGCGTACGATCCTTCTCCGTATCGAAAACGTGATATCGATTCTTGCCGGCTTGCTTGGCACGATACATAGCCTGATCTGCCTGCCGCAGCAGTTGGTCGGCGTCGATATCTTCGCCTTGCGGGTAGTAGCTCACACCGATACTCGCGCTCACCTCGCACAGTGCGTCACCAATCGGTACGGGCTGCGCAGCCACCTCGATCAGGCGATCAAGAATCGGTACGCTGATGGAAATATCCGGCAGGTCGACCAGAACAGCGACAAACTCATCACCACCAAGACGGGCCAAGGTATCGCCTTCGCGCAACACCTGCGTCATACGCCTGGACAGGACGGACAGCAACTTGTCACCGACTGCGTGGCCGTGCTGGTCGTTGACCTTCTTGAATCCATCCAGATCGATGAAGACAACCGCCAGGTGCATGCCACGCCGACGTGTCTGACGAATGGCCTGCTTAAGGCGGTCTCCGAGCAATAGTCGATTGGGCAAGCCGGTGAGCAGGTCGTAATGAGCAACGCGTTCAAGCTGTTGCTGGTTCTCCTTCAGCGCCGTGATGTCGGAAAACATGGCTGCGTAATGCTCGATATGGCCCTGCATATCCGGGACTGCACTGATCGTCAGCAGCGCGGCAAACTGACTGCCGTTCTTGCGTCGGCACCAGAGCTCTCCGTGCCAATAGTCGTGCTCACGCAGAGCCTGCCAAACGGTCTGATAGAACCCATCGTCATAGCGATCAGACTCGAGCAGACGAGGTGTCTGACCCATTACTTCCTCCCGCGCATAACCAGTGATCACGGAAAACGCCCGATTGACGTTGACAATGTGGCCTTGAGCGTCCGTAACGAGGATGCCCTCTCCTGCGTGCTCAAAAACTTTAGCCGCAAGGTGAAGCTCTTCCGCGGATCTTCTGCGTGAGGTGACATCATGGATATAGCCGTGCCAGAGGATGCTCCCATCAGGCATGGCTTCAGGCGACGCCTCGCCTTCGACCCAGATCACCCGACCGTCTGGAAACTGCACTCGGTACTCGTCATGCCAAAGCGCGAGTGACTGCCCCGACGCCTGTATGGTTTCATGCACACGGTCGCGGTCTTCAGGATGGAGCGCAGCGAACGCAGGAGCGGCATCATCAACAACATCCTCCGGTGCAACCCCGTATATTTCCTCTATCCTCGCGCTGGCATAAGGGAAGTGCGAGCTGCCGTCCGGACGAAGACGGTATTGGTAAAGCATACCGGGAACGTGGCTGGCCAACTCTTCTCGCTGTCGGCGTATAGCGTTCAGCGCCTGCTCGACCCTCTTGAGATCAGTGATGTCCTCTACCGTCCCGTCTGCCGCTCTGGGCTGACCAGAGGCGTCGCCCTTGAATGTTGCCCGCAGGTGTATCCAGCGAACCTGCCCTCCGCTGACGATGCGATACCGCAGATCAAGGGACTTTCCGCACATGGCAGCATCCCATGCCCTATCGAAGAGGGGGCGGTCTTCAGGGTGAATACACTGCAGGAATCGCTCGAAGGCTATTGGCGCACCAACATCCAGGCCGAGCACGCGGCAGGCTTCATCGGAGCAAGTGAGGAGTTGCGAGCCAAGATCGAGATGCCAACTGCCAAAATGGGCATTCTGGTTAATCTGGCCACAGTGTCGGGCTGAGATTTGAGGCGTCTCGTTCAAAGGTGACGCTCCTTATGGGTGAAACAGAGGTTCCAAAGTTTCTGCAACTGGGAACGCATTTCGTCAAAGATTGTGTGGTTGGGTCGCTATGCATCGCGGCTACGCACTTTCTTCAAGGATCGAACAACTGATAAGCAGGGTGGTTCGCGCCGGGTCATTGCGGCAAGCGGGATGTCACCCAGCGCATAATGTCCTGCGCGCCCATGGCGCCCGCCTGACGTGCAACCTCATGTCCACCTCGGAACAAAATCAGGGTTGGAATGCTGCGAATACCGAACTGGGCGGCCAGGTGATGCTCGGCCTCGGTATTTACCTTGGCCAACCTCACCTTGGGTTCAAGCAGGGAGGCTGCCTGCTCGAACTGCGGCGCCATCAACTTGCACGGTCCGCACCACGGCGCCCAAAAGTCAACCAGCAGCGGCAGGTCACTGCGCTCCAGATGACGGGCGAAGGTCGCTGTGGTCAGATCAATGGGTTCTCCGGTGAACAGCGGGTGCTGGCACCGCCCGCAATTGGGCTTCTCTGCCAACTTGTTGGCTGGCACGCGATTGATGGATTGGCAGTGTGGGCAGACGATATGAATGCTGTCACTCATGAGGTGGCTCCTTGGGACACAGAGGAAGTCATGGCTCCGGCAGTTGGGCCGCTGTGACATGGGGATTCGAGCTGTAGCCCTTGCGTCAGTTGCCGGATGCTGTATTCATCCAGCGTTTCCCGTGCGAGCAGTTCGCGCGCGCACCGCTCCAGCACTTCTCGGTTAATTTCGAGAATTCGGTATGCACGATCAAAGACACCCATCACGATGTCACGGATGGCTTGGTCGATGCGTGTCTGAGTCGATTCGGCTACCCGGCAGCCACCCTGTACCAGTTCAGGCGCATCAAGAAAACGCGGCCTCTGTGCCTCAAAAGCAACGTACCCCAAGCCCTCATCCATGCCGAAGCGCGTAATCATGTCGCGGGCGATGTCGGTGGCCCGCGCGAGATCGTCTGAAGCCCCTGTGGACAGCTCGCCAAACACGAGCTTCTCAGCCGCCCGCCCTCCCAGGAGCACGGCGATCTTGTGCTCCAGGTCGGCACGTGTCATCAGAAATCGGTCTTCGGTGGGCCGCTGCAGGGTGTAGCCGAGTGCACCGATGCCACGCGGAACGATTGAAATCTTGTGTACCGGATCGGTGCCGGGCAGCGCCAGCGCCACCAGCGCATGCCCCATCTCGTGATAGGCCACGGTTTCCCGCTCCTTCGGATTGAGCACACGGTTCTTCCTTTCCAGGCCGGCCACGATGCGCTCGATGGCGGCGGTGAAGTCTTGCAGTTCCACAGCCTGCGCCTTGCGCCGCGTCGCGTTCAGCGCTGCTTCGTTCACGAGATTGGCCAGATCAGCGCCGGAAAAGCCGGTGGTCAGCGCCGCCACCTGTTCCAGATCTACACCGTGGGCCAGGGTGATCTTCTTGACATGGACCTTCAGGATATCCAGGCGACCTTTCTTGTCGGGGCGGTCCACCAGCACCTGACGGTCGAAGCGACCGGCGCGCAGCAAGGCCTGATCGAGGATCTCCGGCCGGTTGGTGGCTGCAAGGATGATCAGCCCGACCGAGCTGTCGAAGCCATCCATTTCGGTGAGCAACTGGTTCAGCGTCTGCTCACGCTCGTCGTGCCCACCGATCGGTCCTCCGACACCGCGTGCGCGGCCCAAAGCATCCAGCTCATCGATGAAGATGATCGCCGGCGCCTGCCCGCGCGCCTGTTCGAACAGGTCGCGCACACGGGCCGCACCCACGCCGACGAACATCTCGACAAACTCTGATCCGGAGATGGAGAAGAAGGGCACCGCCGCCTCGCCGGCAACAGCCTTGGCCAGCAATGTCTTGCCGGTGCCCGGTGGGCCGACCAGCAACACGCCCTTGGGAATGCGCGCCCCGAGCCGTCCATACTCCTGCGGATTCTTGAGGAAATCGACGATCTCAACCAACTCCGCCTTGGCTTCATCGACGCCAGCGACATCGGCAAAGGTCACGCCAGTGTTCTTCTCCATGAATACCTTGGCACGGCTCTTGCCGATGCTCAGGAAGCCACCCATGCCCTGCTTCTCGGCGAAGCGGCGGAACAGGAAGAACCAGACGCCGAAGAAGGCCACCGCCGGCAGAATCCAGGAGAGCACATCACGCAGCCAGGTGCTTTCCACCACCCGCGCGTAGGGCACGTCGTATTTCGACAGCCGCTCGGCCAGGTCGGGTTCGACGCGGGTGGCCACGATGGTGGTCTTGCCTCGGCTGTCCGGCGATTTCAGGCGCCCGGTCACCGTGCGGTCCGCCACCAGCACATCGGCGACGCGCCCCTCGGCCAACGCTTTCTCGAATTCGCTATAGGGCACGGGCTCGACGGTCTTGGCCGCCTGCCAGTAGTTCTGCAGCGTCAGCAGCAACAGGCCGGCGACGATCCAGTAGCCGATGTTCCATTGATCTTTCTTTTCCATGGGCAATGTTCCTCGCAAGTCGTGTCGCTAGAGAATGGGGGTGAACAGACGGGCCACTCCATCGCGCAAACGGATGGCCAGTGGACGGGAACGCAACGCCATCGCCGACATTGCATCCGACGCATCACGGATGGCATCGAAGAGTGCCTCCATTCGTGCGCACAGCGTGCCGTCGTATACCTCGACATTGAACTCGAAGTTGAGCCGCAGGCTGCGCGCATCCCAATTGGCCGACCCCAGACAACACCACTGGCCGTCTACCAGCATCAGCTTGGTATGGTCGAACGGGCCCGGCCGTTCGAAGATGCGCACACCGTGCTCAAGCACCTGCCAGTAGTGGGCGCGCGCAGCCCATTGCACCGTGGGATGGTCGCCGTTTGCGGGCGTCAGCACGTCGATACGCACGCCGCGCAACGCGGCCGTGCTTAGCGCCGCGATCATCGGCTGATCGGGGACGAAATACGGTGTCCAGATGCGCACCGAATGCTTCGCGGCGCTCAAAGCGCCCATGAAGGTCCAGCGCATCCGGTCCAGGGCCTCATCGGGACCGGCCTCGATGCCGCGCGCCCAAGAGGTTCCTTGCTCATCAGCCGTTACGGGCGGTTCGCCCCAGTAACCCTTGCTGAGCCGCTCGCCCGTGGTATCGCACCAATCATCGGTGAAGCACCGCATCAGATGCGCAATCACCGGCCCGCGCAGACGAAAGTGCAAATCGTGACAGGCCTCGCCCGGCGCATCGGGCCGCCAATACGGACCGAAGATGTTCATGCCGCCGGTGAAACCCGTCTCGCCATCGATCACCAGCAGCTTGCGGTGATTGCGCAGATGCGCGGCATGCAGGCGCGCGGGAATCAACGTCGGGTTGAACGTCGCCGCCGGAACGCCGGCGCGATGCAAGGCGCGGTAGGCGCTGCGGGGCGTCCAGCGGGCATACACGTCGTCGATCAGCACACGCACTTGCACGCCTCGCTCATGAGCGCGGCGCAGTGCATCGACGAACCGCGCCCCGATGCCTTGGCTGTCGAAGATGTACGAGCACAAGGCGACGCTGTGCC
Source organism: Methyloversatilis sp. S146-33 (assembly GCF_059552495.1). Next base: position 153,785 of record NZ_JCANOT010000039.1, on the reverse strand, counting down.
TGGCCGATTCGATAGTGGCGAGCATGGCCGGGTAGGCCTGCTCGCCGTCGAGCAGCGGCTCGATGCGGTTGCCGCCGGTCAGCGGCTGGCCGGTGGCACGTCCCACCAAGTGCGCCAGACCGGCAAGCGGCGCCGATGCGACCTCGGGGACAGTGGGCGAGTGAACCTGCCGAACAGCATGATCTCCCCCCGGATAGAGCCGCCGCGCGCGCCGCTGGTAGCGGTTAATACCGAACAGCAAGTACAACAGCGAACCGCCCAGCGGCAACAGAGCGATCAGCAGCACCCACAGCGTGGCCGAGCGCGGGTCACGCTTGTAGATGACTGCGTGCCCTGCCGCCGAAATGGCGACCGCAAGCGACACGAGGGCGGCTGCCCATGTCAGCCCGTCGGGGTCGGACACGACAGCCTCCCCATGACTCAAGATTGGCCGCCCGCCGGCTTTTTCTTGCGCGTAGCCTTGCTTTCGTCGCTCGACGGCGCCTCTGCCACTTTCGCGGCATCAGGCTTTTCAGGCTCGACCGGCTTCACTGGTGGCTCCTTGCGCTCGAAAACCACCCGCTCGGCCTTTTCATCCCAGCGAGCGCTGGCGTGATCGCCCTTGCCGATGCCGCCACCGAGCATCTCGCGCGCCAGCGCAGTCTCCAGCTCGCTGCGGATCAGCCGCTTGAGCTCGCGCGCGCCGAATTCCGGCTTGTAGCCTTCCTCCGCGAAGTGATCGATCAAGGTCTGATCGAAGGTCAGCGTCACGCCCTGGCTGGCGGCGTTGCGGGCCACACGATCGAGCTGCAGGCCGACGATATGGCGGATCTCCTCCTTGCCCAGCGCATGGAAGACGATGATCTCGTCGATGCGGTTGAGGAACTCGGGGCGGAAGTGTCCGCGCAGCACGTCCATCACCTCGGACTTGGTCTTCTCGTATTCCTCGCCGGCGGCGCCACGGGCCTTCAGCCGACGCTGGATGATGTCCGAGCCCAAATTCGAGGTGGCGATGATGATGGCATTGGTGAAATCCACCACCCGGCCCTTGCCGTCGGTGAGCCGCCCGTCGTCGAACACCTGCAGCAGGATGTTGTAGACGTCGGGGTGAGCCTTCTCGATCTCGTCCAGCAGCAACACGCTGTAGGGCTTGCGACGCACCTTCTCGGTGAGCTGGCCGCCCTCGTCATAGCCCACATAACCCGGAGGCGCGCCCACCAGGCGTGCCACGGTATGGCGTTCCCCGTACTCGGACATGTCGATGCGCAGCAGCGCACCTTCATCGCCATAGATGGACTCGGCCAGCGCCTTGGCGAGCTCGGTCTTGCCCACGCCGGTCGGCCCGAGGAACAGAAAAGTCGCCACCGGCTTGCTGCCTTCGCGCAGGCCCGCGCGCGACAGCCGCACGGCATCGGCCACGGCACGTACTGCTTCGTCCTGTCCCACCAGGCGCTCATGCAGCCGCTGTTCCAGATGCAGCAGCTTCTCGCGTTCTTCCACCGTCAGCTCATTGACCGGGATGCCGGTCAGCCGCGAGACGATCTGCGCCACGTGCTCTGCCTTGACCTCGGCGCTGCCCGAGGCGCGCTCGCGCTCCCAATCCTCGACGAGCTTCTTTAGTTCGGCCTCTTTGGCCTCGATGCGCTTGCCGAGCTCGGCGGCCTTGTCGTACTGCTTGCGCGAAGCCACATAGTCCTGCTCACGCCGCAACTGATGCAGTTCGGACTCCAGCTCTTGCACCGCCACCGGGCGCGCCGTGGCCGACAGCTTCACGCGTGCGGCTGCCTGGTCGAGCAGGTCGATGGCCTTGTCGGGCAAAAAGCGCGCGGTGATGTAACGGTCCGACAACTCGGCGGCGGCGATGATCGCATCCTCGGTGATGCTGACCTTGTGGTGCGCCTCGAAGGTGTCGCGCAGGCCGCGCAGGATCATCATGGTCTGCGCCACGGTCGGCTCGGGCACCATCACCGGCTGGAAGCGACGCTCCAGCGCGGCGTCCTTCTCGATGTACTTCTGATACTCGTTGAGCGTGGTGGCGCCGATCAGGTTCAGTTCGCCGCGCGCCATCATCGGCTTGAACACGTTGGCCACGTCCAGCCCGCCTTCGCCGCCACCCTGGCCGGCACCGACGATGGTGTGCACCTCGTCGATGAAGAGAATCAGCTCACCCTGGTGCTCGGTCACTTCCTTGAGCACCTTCTGCACGCGCTCCTCGAACTCGCCGCGGTACTTGGCGCCGGCCACCATGGCATTGATGTTGAGTTCCACCAGGCGCTTGTCGCGCAGCGTCTCGGGCACTTCGCCGGCGACCATGCGCTGCGCCAGCCCTTCGACGATGGCGGTCTTGCCGACGCCGGGCTCGCCGATCAGCACCGGGTTGTTCTTCTTGCGCCGGGCCAGCACTTCGATGGTCGTCTCGATCTCCTGCGCGCGGCCGATGACCGGATCGAGCTTGCCCTCGCGCGCCATCTTGGTGAGGTCGCGCGAATACTTGTCGAGTTCCGGCGTGTTGGTCGGCGTCTCGGCGCGGCCATCCTCGGCCCCTTTGCCGACCACCTTGCTTACCTGCTGGCGCAGCGCTTGCGGCGTGAGGCCGTAACGGCGCAGCAGGTTGGCCGCCAAACCTTCGCCTTCCTCGGCGAGCCCGATCAGGAAATGCTCCGGCCCGACATAAGAGTGGCCGAGTTCGTTGGAGGCCACGAAAGCACGGCTGAGCGCGTCCTTGACCCGGGGCGACACGCCGATCTCGCCCTCGAACGGCTTATCGCCGCGCTTGGCTTCGGATTCGATCTGGCGCTTGAGGTCATCGACCTTGATCTTGAACTGCCCCAGGATGGTCTTGACCACGTCGCTGTCGGATAGCGCCAGCAGCAGGTGTTCGGTATCGACTTCGGCGCGCCCGAACTCTGCAGCGTGTCGGGCGGCCTCCTGCAACAGGGCCTCGGACTGTTCGCTGATACGGCTGGCGAGCCCACTGCCGCGACGGCGCGCGGTGCCCGTACCGGCCGGGGCGGGTTCGCCGAACGAGGCATCGACGACCTCGTCGGTATCGGCCGCCATGGACGGTGCGTCGTCACCGATGCGGAAGAAGTCGCTGCCAAGGAAGTCTTCGAACAGCCCGCTGCGCGAGCCGAACAAGGCTTCCAGCGGTGAGACGGTGCGCTTTTGCTGGCGCACCAGTTGGCGATAGTGATCGTCACACAACAGCATGGTGCTGTGGCGTCCATTGAGATTGGCTTCCACCCGCACCGTGGCGGGCTGGCCGCAAACTTGGCATTGTTTTCTGGCCATGCTGATGCTCCTGTAAAGATTGATCTGACGAGGCACCGCCGATCACGGTGCCTCATCTCTTTGTGGTTTTTGAGAAAAACGCGCTGCCCCGCGTCAGCCGTTGATCGGGATCGAGCGCCCCTGCTTGGGCGTACTGGCCTCGCGCTTTTCCATCGTGATCGTGAGCACGCCGTTCTTGAAAGCGGCCTTGATCGTGTCCTGGTTGGCATCGGCCGGCAGGTTCAGAGCGCGCTGAAAGCTGCCGTAGGAGCGCTCCACCCGGTGGAAACCGCCGTCTTTCGTTTCCTGCTCCTGACGCTTTTCACCGCGCACCAGCAGCACGTCGTTGTCGAGCGTGATCTGGATGTCTTTTTCCTCGACGCCGGGTACTTCCAGGGCGATCTTGTACTGCTTGTCGGTCTCCTGGATGTCCAGCGCCGGCTTCAGCATGCCCGGCCAGTCCGACGGCCAGCGTGGCATGGCCAGCGTCGGGAAACCGAAGCCTCGAAACGCGTCGTCGAACAGGCGGTCGATCTCGCGATGTAATTGCAGGATGGGACTGACGGGCCCACCCGCCACCGGCAGGTCATTGCGCTGCACCGGCAGCGAGGCAGTGCTCTGTTGTTCTTCCTGCTCCTTCTTGAACCAGTTCCAGGGAGCCAATTTCTTGAAATCAATGTCCATGTCACACCTCCAGAAGAAAAATTGAAGACTCTCGCTCACTCCGTTTGCCTGCGGCGACGGACAGCGCGCCCAGACGACACGGAGTGTTCCGCTGACTTTGGCTGCTCATCTGTGCGTATCACCTCATTCTTTCTGCCTGCTTGGATCTGATCATTGATCCATCGATCGATTTCACTTTGACGAAACCGCCACGTCCCGCCGACCTTGAAGGCCGGAATCTCCCCGTGCGAGGCGAGCCGGTAAAGCGTCCGCTTGCCGACTTTCAAGTAGGCAGCCAACTCGTCGAGTGTGAAGATCGCCTGCTGGCGCGCTGTCATACCACCCCACAAGTTCCGTCGTCACGCGGCCTCGCCTGAGGAAATTCTTGCAAGATATTGCGCCTAACATGCCGAAATTCAAGAGTCAACATCCAGCGATCTGCTGGCCGATTGATGTGACTCAATCGTAAGCAGCCAGGAAACAAATGTTGGCTGTTCGGCGAGTCAGCCCGGAAGCTCGATATCAATCGATCGGGCCGTGCAGTGTTCCGAAAGGGGGGGCTCTGGTGCCGAGCCCGAGGCCCGGCGCATCGAGAGTGTTCAGAGGAAGAGTGCTTGGGACGTGTCCGGCGCGCGCTGCACAACTGGTGTGAAGCGTGCCTCTGTGGCACTCTTTTACGGTGCGTGGTGCGCCAGATTTTCTGACATTTTTCTGGCACAAGCGCATGCGAGCAGGTGCGATTAGGTGCAGAGGTGTGCACCTAAGTGCCTGTTTTTACGAGTGTGTGCGTGTAAATCTGACCGCTGATTCGGCTTGAAAATCCGCGTGTCGGTGGTTCGATTCCGCCCTTGGCCACCAGAATTCAAGGCGCGTACTCTGCGCGCAAACAAAAAGGGCCTCGCGGCCCTTTTTGTTTTTCCCCCTCCAAGCCCGTCACCCGCTCACGCGGCGTTCCGCGCAAAGTACTTCCCTCGCATCTCCTCGAGCAACTGGTCGTACAGCGGCTGCATGAACGGCGGCAGATGCGCCATCAGTTCCTTGCGGTAGATGACCGACGGCACGCGCTTTCCGCGGTGCTCCACCGCCTGGCCGATCAGGTGGATGCGGAAGCCCAGCGCTGTCAGATGGCGGGCGAGTCGCGCCTCAGTCAGCGTGAAAAGATGTTCGACGTCGTGCAACTCCGCAGCGGCAAGCAGGCCGAGGTAAAGACCGACCGGAATGTAGGGGAAGCGGGGCTGATCCCGCGTTCCCATGTCCTCTTCCGAAATGGCGATCGGACCGCCGCTGTCGCCCTTACGTTTGCGGTAATCCGACAGCACCGCGAGGCGTGAGATCTCCACCATGCGCCGACGGTCGATGCGAACCGGGTCGATGATGCTCCGGTCGATTGCCGTCTCGCACAGGTGTTCGAAAGGGAGCGGTTTCGCGAGGTCGTCCGGATCCGGCTGCACCAGCCGCACACAGCCAACGATGCGACCGCTTGTCTGCGCGCGCAACGCGATCTGCAGCGCATGCGCGTCGAAACCGTCGGTCTCCTCGTGGTCGGGATTGGTTGCTTCGTAGCCCAGTTCCTGGCAATACACCTCGTGCCGGACGCGATAGACCTCGTGCTTCATCGCCTCATCGACCGCGGCTTCCACCGCGAAGTACTTGGCGAAGTTTTCCTTGAGGTTTCCGACTTCAAGCAGAAACATGATGTTGTCCGACCGGGTATGACGCCGCGGGTGCATCCCGCGTGCGTGGCCTGCTGACCTTACTGTAGTTTCTTCAGGTATTCCTTGTCGAACACCTTGTCGGGTATGTCGCGCAATTGCATCGATGCGTACTCGAGCGTCGATTGCTCGCCCTGTTTCAGTGCGTCCTGCATGACCAGACGGGTCGGGCGGAGTTTGCCGCCCAGCGTCTTGTATTCATCATAGACACAGGTTTTCAGCAGCTTGTCTGACAGGGAGTAGAACTCGGCCTTGTGCGGCGCGTTATTCGATGTGCGCACCCAGAGCAGCACGCGCGAGTAGGTGACGCCGCGATCGACCGCCGTCAGTTCGAGTACGTGATGATCGTTGCCGTCCACTTTTTCGGTACGCAGCAGCTTCGGGGTGTAGTCGCCAGAGAAATTGGCGCGCGCCAGGTCACCGTTGGCGACCTGGCCGGTCAGGCGCTGCGCCAGCGACAGCCGCACCGGTTGCGACACGGTGGGTAGGAACACCCACAGGTCGCGCGCCTTCATCAGCAGGATCTGGCCGCGCTCGGAAGCCGGCTCGACCGTCTGCACGATGGTGTTCTCGTTACCCTTGGACAGGATGCGGTACTTGCGGAATTCTTCGCCGCTGGACGTGGTCGAGGTGACGCTGACCTCGACCTGGAAGGGCTCCCGTGGGAAGCGGATGGTGTCGGCCTTTTCAAGTATACTCGCGGCATCTTGGGCAAAGGCGGACGGCGCGATGCAGAACGGTGCCGCAAGAGCTGCAACAGTTGCAAGGATCCGCGCGAACGTCTTGCGCCGGTGCGACGATGGGCCGGTGGTGGTGGCTTCGCGCATGCCGAGCGAGGTGTTCGGAACATTCATTTTTTTGTCTCCAGCACCGGGCGCATGACCCGTCTTCTGAACCGGGCTTCCTGATGAACAACGTCGTCCAGATCCGGAATGTGAGCCGCAGCTACATGCTCGGCGGACAGCAGGTCAATGCGTTGAAGAATATCACGCTGGATATCGAGGACGGCGTGTTCATTGCCATTGCCGGGCCCTCCGGCAGTGGCAAGTCGACCCTGCTGAACCTGATCGGTTGCATCGATACACCGACTTCGGGGCAGATCCTGATCAACGGTCAGGACGTGTCGGGGCAGACGCCGGACCAACTGGCCAGTCTGCGCGCGCGCACCATCGGTTTCATCTTCCAGACCTTCAATCTGCTGCCGGTCCTGTCGGCTTACGAGAACGTCGAGTATCCGCTGCTGCAGTTGCCCGAGGTCAGCAAGGACGAGCGGGCGAAGCGGGTGAAGTACTTTCTCGACATCGTCGGCCTTGGTCCGAAGATGCATCATCGACCGAACCAGCTGTCAGGTGGACAGCGTCAGCGTGTGGCGATTGCCCGCGCGCTGGCGGTACAGCCGGCCATCGTGCTGGCCGACGAACCGACCGCCAACCTCGACCGCAAGACCGGCGATTCGATACTCGAGCTGATGCGCGAGATCAACCGCACGATGAAAACCACCTTCATCTTCTCGACCCACGACAAGCGCGTGATGTCGATGGCCGACCGCCTTGTGCGCATCGAGGACGGCGAACTGACCGCGCTCGGCGTACAGAAATCACCGGGCGAATGGTCCTACGTCAAACCCCCGAAATCCGCCACTCTGCAGGCTGCTTCATGACGCACTTCGATTCACTTTCCGCCTTGCGCCGCCTGCCCTTGGCGGCGCTGACGCTGGCACTGCTGCTCGGGGCCCGGGCCGCGCCGGCGGCCGACGCGCTCGACGACCTGTTCGTCGAACCGGCGCCCGAAGCCGCCGGTGATGCGCAGGGCAAACCGAAGGCCGATGAACAGGGCTCGTCTATGTCGGGCTGGCGCGGCTTCAGCCAGTTCGAACTGGCGCGCACGGTGGCTGGTAACAGCCACTGGTCGAAGGCGCGCTGGCGCAACGAGCTCGGCCGCAGCGGCAGTTTCGGACAGGGCATCAAGTGGAAAGCCGTGGGCCGCGTCGATTACGACTTCGCCTACGGTTGGGAGAGCGACTTCTACCCGGCAGCCGTACGCGACGACCGACGCAGCGAGTTCGCATGGCGCGAGGTCTATCTCGACATGCCGGTGGGCGATGTCGAACTGCGCCTCGGCCGCCAGCACATCGTGTGGGGCGAAATGGTCGGCCTGTTCTTCGCCGACGTCGTGTCGGCGCGCGACATGCGCGAATTCTTCACGCAGGAATTCGACCAGCAGCGCATCCCGCAGTGGGCGGCACGCGCCGAGTACTTCAAGAACGACTGGCGCGCCGAGCTGATCTGGGTGCCCTACGTGAGCGTCGACAACATCGGCCGCTTTGGCGGCGATTTCTACCTGACGCAACCTGACCTGTCGGGCATCAGCGCGACCTACGACGCGCAGGTCCGGCCGGACCGCAAGCTCAGCAACTCGAATTACGGCCTGCGAGTCGGTACGCTGGTACAGGGCTGGGATCTGGCCGCCTTCTACTACCGCAGCCTGGATGTGAATCCGACCTTCAGTCGTCGATTCGTCACCCCGACCGCGGTGGTCTACACGCCGCGACACGACTGGATTCATCAGTATGGTGCAACGCTGACCAAGGATTTCGGCAGCTTCCTGCTGAAGGCCGAAGCAGTGCTGACTTACGATCGCTACCTTCCGGTGTCGCCGCTGTCGGCGCGGCCCGACGGACTGGTCCGTCAGGACATGGTCGATTACGCGATCGGCATCGACATTCCCTTCATGTCCGAGTCGCGGCTCAATCTCCAGTACTTCGAGCGTGCCCACATGGACAAGGCGCCCGACCTGCTGGCGAGCCGGCGCGAGAACGGCATGGCGGTGCTGTACAACCACAAGTTCGACGAGCGGCTCGAAGGCGAGCTGCTGTGGGTGCAGTCGCTGGTGCGCAACGACTACATGTTCCGCCCCAAGCTGATCTGGCGCGTGCAATCCAACTGGCGTGCGCAGTTCGGTGCCGATCTGTTCGGCGGCAATTCCAATGGCTATTTCGGGCGTTTCGGCAACTCGGACCGCTACTACGGCGAGCTGCGCTACTCCTTCTGATTCGGGCGGAGGTGCCACATGCGAGTGCTGATCACGGGCGGTGCCGGCTTCATCGGCTCACATACGGCGGACGCGCTGCTGGCCGCCGGCCACAGCGTGCGTGCGCTGGACATTCTTGACCCGCAGATTCACGGCGAAAGCCGCCAGCGGCCGGCCTATCTCGCGCCCGAGGTGGAGCTGCAGGTCGGTGACGTCTGCAATGCCGACGACGTCGCGCGCGCGCTCGACGGCATCGACGCGGTCTACCATTTTGCCGCGCTGACCGGTGTGGGTCAGAGCATGTACGACATGACCCATTACGCGCGGGTCAATGGTCTGGGCACGACCACCCTGATCGAAGGCATCGTCAAGGGCGGCCACGCGCTGAAGCGTCTGGTGCTGTCATCGTCGCGTGCGATCTACGGCGAGGGGGCCTATGTCTGCCGTGAGCATGGCGCCCAGTTTCCGGGCGCTCGCTCGCGAGAACGCCTGCAGGCCGGCAAGTTCGCGATGCCCTGCCCGGTTTGCGGCGATGATCTCGACGCGGTGCCGACGCCGGAAGACAAGGTGTCCGAGCCGTTCTCGGTCTATGCGATCACCAAGAAGCATCAGGAGGATTACGTTCGCTACGCGGCGAACACCTTCGGTATTCCTGCGGTCGTGCTGCGTTACTTCAACGTTTTCGGCTCGCGTCAGTCGCTGAAGAATCCCTACACCGGCGTGGTATCGATCTTCTATTCGCGCATCTGCGCCGGTCAGCCGATCTCGGTGTACGAGGGCGGCTTGCCTGTCCGCGATTTCGTGCATGTGTCCGACGTCGTTGCGGCGAACATGCGTGCGCTGGTTGCCGACGTGGCGCCGGGCTCCGTCTTCAATGTCGGCGCCGGCGAGGCGAGCACGATCGCCGACATCGCCAACGCGCTGGCGCGAGCGGTGGGCAAACCGGTGACGATGGAGGACAAAGGGGAATTCCGTGTCGGCGACATCTTCGGATGCGTTGCCGATCTGGCGCACTCGCGAGCAGTGCTCGGTTTTGAGCCGGCGTGTTCGCTAGACCGGGGTATGGCCGAATTCGCCGCTTGGGCGGGCGGGCAGCCCTCGGAGGATCGCTATCAGCAGACCGTCGCCGAACTGACGCGCTTCGGCCTGTTCGGTCGCGCAGGGGGCGCCTGATGTCGACCTGCCGCCGCGTTTTGTTCGTGGCGGAGGCAGTATCTCTCGCGCATGTCGCCCGGCCGGTCGTGCTGGCATCGGGCCTGGCGGCGCATCATGACGTGTCGGTCGCGTCCGCGCCGGCCTTCGATCTGTGCTTCCGCGGAACGGATCTTCGCCGGCTCGGGCTGGAGAGCATTCCGGCCAAGCTCTTTCTCGATCGCCTTGCGGCCGGTGCGCCGCTGTACACCCGTGCCGAGCTCGAGCGCTATGTCGAGGCCGACATCGCGTTGCTGCAGCGCGAACGTCCCGACGTGGTGATCGGCGATTTCCGTCTGTCGCTGAGCGTTTCTGCGCGGCTTGTCGGCATCCCATACTTCGCGCTGTGCAACGCACACTGGAGTCCGTGGTCGGCGCATTCACGGTTCCCCTTGCCGGACATCACCCTGACCCGGGTGCTCGGGCCCACGCTGGCAGAGCCGATCTTCCGGCTGGCGCAGCCGCTCGCCTTCCGTCTACACGCAGGGCCGCTCAACGCGGTACGCAAAAAGCATGGCCTGAGCGACTTTCCCGATGTGCGCCATGCCTACACCGACGGTGATCTGACGCTGTACGCCGACACGCCGAGCCTGGTGCCGGTGCGTCCGGACTGTCCTTCCAACCATCATTTCATCGGGCCCATCATCTGGTCGCCCTCGATGCCGTTGCCGGACTGGTGGGCCTTGATGCCGTCCGGGCCTCTTGCCTACGTCACGTTGGGTTCCACGGGACGGGTCGATCTGCTGCCAGAGGTATTTCGTGCGCTGGCCGATGCGCAGGTCAATGCAATGACGGCGACGGCGGGGCGCTCGGACGTGGCTTCGCCCGGACCGCACTGCTTCGTTGCCGACTATCTGCCGGGGCTGGAAGCCGCCGCGCGCGCCGATTTCGTCATCTGCAATGGCGGAAGTGCGACGGTCTATCAGGCCTTGTCGACCGGCACGCCGGTCATCGGTTTGTGTTCGAACATGGATCAGTTCCTCACCATGTCGCGTGTAGTCGATGCCGGGGCGGGGATTTCATTGCGTGCGGGCAACGTGAGCTACGAACAGCTGCGGACAGCACTCAGGCGCATGATCGGAGATGAAGCTGCGGACTTCAGGCGTGCTGCCGAGGCGGTCCAGCAGGACTTCGCCAGTTTCAATACCCGCTCGATTCTGAACGGGCTCGTTGCATCGGCATAGAGAGGGCTGGCCGGGCAATAACGTGTTCGGAACCTACGCTTTCGAACGCACAATACAAAAGAAAAACGGGAGCTTTCGCTCCCGTTTTTCATGCTGCTTCGACTACCTGAATCAGGCCTTGCGGCGGCGGGCCAGAGCCAGACCACCGAGTGCCAGACCGGCCAGAGCCAGCGTGCCCGGCTCGGGGATGCCCTGCACCGGACCGTTGAAGTCGGTCTGGAAGATGATGTCCGGGCCGGCTGCAACGCAACCCGTCGGGCCGCAGACCGTGCCACCGTTCACCGCGCCGATGTTCGGCACTTGACCGGCGATGATGGCCGACGGATCAACCGACTGGAACGGCAGGTTCTGGCTGATGTTGGTCACCAGGAAGGAGATCAGCTCTTCATTCCAGAAATCCGTGTCGATGAAGTTCGGCAGAACGGTCAGCAGGTCGAACTCAGGCGTTGCGCCCGAACCCGTCACCGACGGGGTGCCCGACAGCGGCGAAGTGCCGTTGAGCGGCTGACCATCGCTGCCGACCGTGCCCAGGGCGCCGGTGTTCGCGTTGAAGTTGGACACCGAACCTGCACTGCCCGGAGCGATCGTGCCGTCGAACACCAGCGTGCCGGTGTTGAAGCCGGTGCCGGCCGCGTAGTTGGCAGCGGCGTCGGAATCCAGATCCTTCACATAGACGCGGAAGTAGTTGTTGGTCTGGACCTTGGCGAAGTCGAACACGGCGATGTTGGCGCCCGGCACGGACACGGCGGTCGTCACGACTTCCTGGTAAGCCAGTTCGAAGGTGATTTCGTACTTGTTGGCAGTCGAGCCCGAACCGTTGTACAGGCTGCTGGCGGCACCGGTACCACCCTGCAGCACGGCCAGACGGCCTTGCGAGAACACGTTGAAACCGTAGCCCTTGCCACCGTTCAGACCTTCGACGGTGCCACCTGCGGGGTTGTTGATGAAGTTGACGAAGGCTTGGTTGCCGCCTTGCGCCAGAACCGGGGACGGCGCCCAGTCGAAGGCGGTGATGCCGCTCACGACGCCATTCGGCGTGGTGATCGAAACCGGGGCAGCGTGCGCGGCAGCGAAAGTGCCTGCCAGTGCCACTGCAACTGCAATTTGCTTGAACTTGATCATTTCATTGACTCCGTTTGTTGGCTTGGGAGAACCACGGTTGGCTATAAGCAATCGGCGGGCCAGTTTTCTTCACGTGTTTTAGTTTATTGAATATAAACAAGAAAAATCTGTGTCTCGGGTGGCTGCGGCGGGTGGCGGACGCGCTATGTCGCCGCGTGTAAAGTTCACCGACATTCTGGTTTCAAGACTCTTCGTGGTTCTGCAGTCTTTCGAGGGGCAGACGCAGTGAGCGGCCGGGGATGTTCCGGCTGCGACCGATGCGGCACGCCCAGACCGCTCGTCCTATGTCCTCTCCCGGCAGCAGGCTGCCCAGTCTTTGTGCCAGATCGTCGGCGCGGGCGAGTGCGTCGCCGTTCTGCGTGAATCGCTGTCCGGCCCGTGCGTACTGGTTGAAGATGAGCGGCGTCATCTCAGGCTGTGACTGGAGCCCCAGCTTTTCTACCGTCAGCCAGAGTCGCTGCATGGCGCGGCCGGTTGCGACGTGATCGTCGATGTGGTCGGGGCGCGTTGGCGCGATCATGAAGGCGTGAGCAGAGCACGCGACGCCCGGAATCAGGTCGAGTTGCAGCCGCGGTGCGAAAGTGCCGAGGAGCCACCTGTTAAAGAATTCGACGCGGCTCCAGCTTGCCATGACGAAACGCATCAGCTTGCCGGTGAGCGGGTCGACGCCGACGGCTGCCTCGGGGATGCGGTCCTCGCTGAAACGCGCGCCCCACTCGATCACGCGGCTATGGGTCTGGAAGGCTTCCGGAATGGTCAGGCGGATCTGCGCGCTGTCGAAATTCAGCTTGGCGATGCGCAGGCGATCCCGGAACGCTCCGAACCAGACGATGCGGTAAGGAAACACCGCAGCTTCGAGCGCCTGCCGCTCCTCTTCTGTCAGCGGTCTGCTGCCCATTGCACGGCGCTGCACGGAGCGCGTCGTGATGCACGGGAGCAGCGGGTCGGGTGCGACTGACGGGTCGGCGACCAGCCGGATGTCGAACTGCAGATGCGTGTCCGGCGTATCCGGCCGGCGAGCGATATCGGCGCGAAGGCCGTGGGCTGTTGCTGCAATGGACAATGTTTCCAGCATCGCGCCGACGGCGATCTGGCTGGCGTGCCCTTCGAGGTCATAGACGCACCAGTGTCGGGTGTCGAAACCATGCACCCGCACGTGATCGTCGGCGAGTACCTCGAAACGCCAGATCTGGGTGTTGTCGCCGCTTGGCGCCCAGCGCGCGAGGTCGAGGATCTTGTCTACGGTGCGCATTCGTTTCTCCGGTGAGCTGCGTGTTCAGCGGGCGTTGATCTGTTTCAGCAACTGGCGCCGACCGAGTGCAAGAATGAGCCGCTGCAGCGGGTGCCGGTTTCCACCCGGGCGCCAGGTGCGCACCATCCGGTTGCGGTAAGCGTCGAACTGCAACGCCCACGGTGCCGCGCGGACTTCGCCGCGGCCGAGCAGAAGCTTGACCGTTTCCGCCGCGGCGACGCCGGCGCACAGATTGCACCCGATCATCGTCGACGGGCCTTTGCGCGCCGCGAGGTCGATGCGCCAGGGCTCGACCAGATAGGGGCGATGCAGTCCGGCGGGGGCCAGGCCGACCAGGAATCTCAGCGCCTGTTCGGTCTCGTCGTGGCCCTCCAGTTGGAAGTAGTCCTCGAAACTCATGCCGCGCGGCGAGAACACGAGCAATCCGGTGCCCATCCCGAGCGGAGCTGCCGTCACCGCCGGGATGCCCAGGCGATGGCAGGCTGCGAAGGTGGCCTTGCGAGCGGAGAAGGCGAAGAAATCGAGGCCGTCTACATAGACATCGCAGCCTTGCAGGAAGGCGTCCGGCTGCTCCGGTGACACGCCTTCCGGGAAGCTGGTTATGTCCGCCTGCGGATTGATGTCGCGCGCCTGTTCGGCCAGCACCTCGATCTTGGGCCGATCGACCGTGCTCATCATGGCCCCGACCTGCCGGTTGAAGTTGTGTACACCGAAGGTGTCGAAATCGGCAATGCGGAATCGTCCGATGCCGAGCCGGGCCAGCGTCAGCAGATGCGCGCCGCCGACACCACCGAGGCCGGCGATGGCGACCGTGCTGCGCCGAAGTCGGGCCTGTTCGGCCTCGGTGAACCAGCCGAGGTTGCGGCTGAAGGCCTCGTCGTAATTGAAAGCAGAGCTCATGGCGTCGCCTTGTATGTCCGTTGGCTGCGGGGCATGCTTCCGGGACATCGGATGGTGAGGTAAAAACTGTTATGCTGGCAATACCTTAGCATCTGAAGTCTTGAATTCGCATGAAGTTTTGGCTGCTCGACCTTTGGCTTGCGATGCGCAGCGTGCTCCGCCAGGGGCGACGCACGCTGATTGCCATCGGCGCGGTGAGCTTCGGTGTGATTGCGATGATCCTGTCGGCCGGGTTCATCGAGTGGTTGATGGAGGGAATGCGCGAATCCACCATCAAGTCGCAACTGGGCCACGTCCAGGTGGTGCGACCCGGGTATGTGGAACGGGGCACCTCCGATCCCTTCGGATTCGTGATCGACGGAGAGGACGCGGCGCAGCGCAAGGTCGAGCAGGGTGCGGGCGTCAAGGTCGTGGCGCCGCGTCTCAGCTTCAACGGTCTCGCCAGCAAGGGCGACAACACGCTGGCCTTCCTCGGCCAGGGCGTCTCGGCAAAGGCGGAGGCGGTGCTGTCGAGTTCGGTCACGATATCGCGCGGGCGCAACCTTTCGCCCGACGGCGTCAATGAAATGATCATGGGGCGGGGGCTGGCAGCCAATCTGGGCGTCACCGTCGGCGACACCGTGGTGCTGATGACGACGACCGCCGCCGGCAACGTCAATGCAGTCGAGGCGCCGGTCGTCGGCATCTTCATCTCCGTCAGCAAGGAATACGATGATTCGGCGTTGCGCATGCCGCTGGCGCTGGCGCAGCAACTGGTGCGGGTGAATGGCGCGCAGCAATGGCTGGTGCTGCTCGACGACACGGACAAGACCGACGCCAAGCTGGC
Organism: Methyloversatilis sp. S146-33; assembly: GCF_059552495.1. The sequence continues at coordinate 138,656 of NZ_JCANOT010000039.1, read as the reverse complement.
TGAACTGGGCAAGGTGCTGCCGGCCGCGAACTTCGAACTGGTGCCCTGGTATCGCCTGTCCGACTTCTACAACAAGACGCGCGATCTGTTTGCCAGCCAGGTCAACGTCGTGCAGTTCATCATCCTGATGATCATCGTGCTCAGCATTTCCAACACGCTGTCAATGAGCGTGATGGAGCGCGTCAGCGAGATCGGTACCTGCATGGCGCTGGGCCTGACGCGGGCGCGCATACGGCGCATCTTCATGTCGGAGGGCGTAATGCTCGGTCTGGTCGGCGGCGGGCTCGGGGTGGTCATCGGCTGTGCGCTGGCGCTGGCGATCTCGGCGGTCGGCATTCCGCTGCCGCCGCCGCCCGGCATGGAGCAGGGGTTTGACGGCGAGATCCGGCTGACTTTCGGCATCGTCGCCAAGGCACTGGCGATTGCCGTGGTCAGTGCCTTCGTGTCCAGCCTTTACCCTGCCTGGCGAGCGTCGCGCATGAATATCGTCGACGCACTGCGGCAAAGTCGCTGACCGCCATGTTCAAGCTCGCACTTCGCAACATCCTCCGGCAGAAATCGCGGACCGCGATGACGCTGGCCGCCATCATTTTCGGTGTGGCAGGACTGATCCTGAGTGGCGGCTTCGTCGCCGATGTGCTGACGCAGCTGGGCGAAGCGACCATCCACAGCCAGCTCGGTCACGTGCAGGTCTTCCGCAGCGGCTTCTACGAGCAGGGTGCGCGTTCGCCCGAGAAGTTCATGATCGACGACGCCGACAAGGTCGCCGAGTTTGCCGCCCGCATGCCGGAGGCGGATGCGGTGCTGCAGCGCGTCAATTTTACCGGCCTGCTGAACAACGGCAAGGCGGACTGGGCGGTCATGGGTGAGGGCGTGGAGCCGGACAAGGAAAACCGGCTCGGCACCTTCGTCCGGATCACCGCCGGCCGGGCGCTGCGCGACAGTGACACCGGCGGCATCCTGATCGGCGATGGCGTCGCCAAGGCCCTGGCACTGGCGCCGGGCGATACCGTCACGCTCATCATGAACACGGCCGACGGCGCATTGAACACGACGGAATTTGCGGTGGTCGGGGTTTTCCAGAGCTTTTCGAAAGATTTCGACGCCCGTGCCGTAAGGATTCCCATCGCGGCGGCTCGAAATCTGGTTGCGCGTGACGGCTCCAACGCCATCGTGTTGCTGCTGCACCGGACGGCGGACACCTGGCGGGTGAAGGATCTGCTGGTACCCAAGCTGGCGTCGCTGGGGTTCGACATCCGCGACTGGGTACAGCTTTCGGATTTCTATTCGAAGACCGTGGAGCTCTACCGTACCCAGTTCGGCGTGCTGCAATGGATCGTGCTCATCATGGTGCTGCTGAGCGTCTTCAATACTGTAAACATGAGTGTCTTCGAGCGCGTCGGTGAATTCGGAACGCTGATGGCGCTCGGAAATTCGCGAGGATACGTATTCCGGCTCGTGCTCGCCGAAAATGCCCTGCTCGGTCTGACCGGTGCGGCGATCGGCGTGGTGGTGGGGGTGCTCGTTGCGCTGGCGATCAGCGAGGTGGGCATTCCGATGCCGCCGCCGCCGAACTCGAATGTGGGGTACACGGCGTCGATACGTGTGCTGCCCGAAACCGTGCTGCTGGCCTTCACGGTGGGATTGGGCGCGACCGTGGTGGCGGCGTTGCTGCCGGCACGCAAGGTTTCGCGTACGCCCATCGTCGATGCGTTGCGGTACAACATCTGACCGGTCGTGACGCATTAGAGCGCGCGTCCGGATGCGTTGGCTATGATTCGCGGCTTGTCTGGCTGCTGTCCTGTGGAGGATGCAATGTTGAGTTCTGACCGTCTGATGTCCGCACTGCGCGTGCTTGCGCTGCTGCTCGTGCCGCTTGCCTTCACGGCCTGCTCGTCGTCGCCCTATCCGGCCGCGCCGACCCAGGCTTACAGCGACGACTACAACTACATCCTGGGTCCCGGTGACTCGGTGAACATCGTCGTCTGGCGCAACCCCGAAATCTCGTCCACGGTCACCATCCGCCCGGACGGCAAGATCACCGGCACCCTGTTTGAGGATCTGCCGGCTGCCGGCCGCGACCCCACGACGCTGGCGCGCGAGATCGAGCAGGTGTTGTCGAAGTACATCCGTGACCCCATCGTGACGGTCATCGTGGCCGGCGGCATCGGTCCCTACAGCGAGCAGATCCGCGTGATCGGCGAGGCGGCAAAGCCGCAGGCGCTGGCCTACAAGCAGAAGATGACGCTGCTCGACGTGATGATCGCGGTTGGCGGCATCACCGAATTCGCCGATGGCAACGCGGCCACCATCCTGCGCACCTCCGAGGGCGACAAGCAGTACAACGTGCGCCTCAAGGATCTGGTCCGTCGCGGCGACGTGACGGCCAATGTCGACGTCAAGCCGGGCGACATTCTCATCATTCCGCAGAGCTGGTTCTGAGCAGCTCAGTCATGAGGCGTCCGCCGGAAGGATCGTGTAGCTGTGGATGATTTTCTGCGCCAGTTTTCTGGCTATCTCAGGTCGGCGTGGGGCTATCGCTGGATAGGTCTGCTGGTCGCCTGGGTGGTCGGCATCATCGGCATGGGCGTGGTGCTCGTGCTGCCGGACCAGTACCAGGCGTCGGCGAAGATCTATGTCGACACCCAGTCGATTCTGCGTCCTCTGATGTCCGGTCTGGCCGTTCAGCCCAATCTCGACCAGCAGATCAACATGCTGAGCCGAACGCTGATCAGCCGGCCGAACATCGAGAAGCTGATCCGCATGGCTGACCTCGATCTCGAGGCCAAGACCAAGACCGAGCGCGAAAAGCTGATCGACGATCTGATCGCCAGCGTGAAGCTCACCAGTTCCGGCCGCGACAACCTCTACATCGTTTCCTATCGCGATCAGAAGCCGGCGCGGGCTCAGAAGGTGGTGCAGGCCATGGTGACGCTGTTCGTCGAATCGGGCCTCGGCAGCAAGCGACAGGATGCGGATCAGGCGCGCAAGTTCATCGAGGAGCAGATCAAGGCCTACGAGGCCAAGCTTCTGGAGGCGGAAAACCGGCTGAAGGAGTTCAAGCTCAAGAACCTCGAACGACCGGGCGGTGGGCAGAAGGACTACTTCGGCAGCCTTGGCGAGGTGCAGGCTCAGCTCAACCAGGCGCAGCTCGACCTGCGCGAGGCGACCAATTCGCGCGACGCGCTGAAGCGCCAGTTGCTGGGCGAGGAGCCGACCATCAGTGCCGACAGCTCGGCGATGACCTTCGCGCCGTCCGGCCCGGGTGGCCCGTCGACCGCCGAGATCGACATGCGCATCTCCGGCATGAAGAACGAGGTCGAAGGCTTGCTGCAGCGCTACACCGACAAGCACCCGGACATTCTCCAGCTGCGAGCACGGATACGTAACCTCGAGGAAGAGCGCAAGCAGATCATCGAGAAGCACGCGGCCGAAGCGGCCAAGGAGGCGGGAGGCAAGCCGGCGGAGCCCAAGCCCGAGGCGAAGCCGGTGGCCGGCGGCGCGCAGATGCCCAATCCGGTCTATCAGCAGATCAAGGTCGCACTGGCATCGGCCGAGGCCTCGGTCGCGTCGCTGAGCGCGCGCGTCGGGGAGTATCAGACGCGTCTCGACGCATTGAAGCAGTCGTCGCGACTGGTGCCGGAGCTGGAGGCGGAGTTCAGCCAGCTCAACCGCGACTACGAGGTGCATCGGACCAATTACAACAATCTGGTGTCGCGCCGCGAATCGGCCTCGATTTCGGAAGAGATGGACGCGACCGGCGTGGCGGAATTCCGCCTGATCGAGCCGCCGCGTGTCGATCCCAAGCCGGCGGCGCCCAACCGACTCATCCTGCTGACCGTGGTGCTGGCAGCGGCCATCGTCGTCGGTGGTGCGGCATCGTTCGCCGTATCACAACTGCGACCGGTATTCCACGACGGTCGGATGCTGGCCGAAGTGGCCGGCGTACCGGTGCTGGGTTCGGTGTCCATGCTGCTCGCGAACGAGCGCAAGCGTTACGAGCGTCGCCGCAGCGTCGTGTTCTTCGGCGGTCTTGGCGGGCTGGTGGCCGCCTATGTGGCGATGCTGGCTTTCGTGTCGCTCGTGATGCGCAGCGCCTGAGGATAGATCATGAGCATCATCGAACAAGCAATCGAACGAATGGCCCATCTGAAGCGGGCGGGCGTCGATATCGGCGAGGAACCGGCTGCAGCGCCCGAGGCGCCGCCGGCGGCTGCGCCTGCTCCCGCGCCGGCGCCTGCGGCGGTACCTGTCGCCGCGGTGCCGCCGGCGGGCGAAGCCGCCGCGCCGGTGCCGGTGGCGGGCGGAGCCACCATTGATTCATCCCGCTACGTCGAACTCGACCTGGCGCGGCTCGACGGGATGGGTCTGGTCGTGCCGTCGGCACCGCGTTCACAGATCGCCGAAGAATTCCGCGTGATCAAGCGCCCCATTCTGGCCAACGCCCACGGCAAAGGCGCGGCGCCGGTCGATAACGGCAACCTCATCATGGTGACCAGTTCGGTGCCGGGTGAGGGTAAGAGCTTCAATTCGATCAACCTCGCGATGAGCATCGCGATGGAACTGGACAACCGTGTCCTGCTGGTCGATGCCGACGTGGCGCGCCCCTCCATCCTTAACCTGCTCGGCCTGCCGCCGGCCAAGGGCCTGATGGACGTGCTGCTCGACGAGGATGTCGGTCTGCCCGACGTCCTGCTCCGTACCAACGTCGAGAAACTCACGCTGCTGCCGGCCGGCATGCCGCACAAGAACGCCACCGAACTGCTGGCCAGCGGTGCGATGCGTTCGCTGCTGGTCGAACTGGCGCATCGCTATCCCGACCGGATCATCATTTTCGACTCGCCGCCGCTGATGGTGACGACCGAGGCGCCGGTGCTTGCGCAGTCGATGGGCCAGCTGGTGATGGTGGTCGAGGCCGGGCGCACCACGCACGCGATGGTGAAGCAGGCGCTGGCCAAGGTACAGGGCTGCCCGGTCAAGATGCTGGTGCTGAACAAGGCGCGCTATGCCCGTACCGACGGCTATTACGGTTACTACGGTTACGGTTACGGCTATGGCTCCGAAACCGGTTATCGCGACACGGCCAAGGCGGGTTGAATGAGGACAGGACGACCGATGCTTCGCCCGATCTCCCTGGCCATTCTGGGCATTGCCAGCGGTTTCGGTTCGGCTCACGCCGAAGGCTGGCGCCTGTCGACCAGCGCGTCGGTGCAGATGATCGTGTCAGACAACATCAACTTCTCGCCGGTCGCGCCGTCGAGCGACGTGCTGACCGAAGTCACGCCAACCGTCGATCTGCGCCGCAGCAGCCCGCGGTTGAAGCTCAATGCCAATTATTCGCCGCGGCTGATGTATTACGCTGACGATACGTTTCCGTCTCGCATCGCGAACAATATGAGCGCGAACGGGTCGTTCGAGATCGTCGACGACTTGTTCTTCCTCGACGCCAAAGCCAGTCAGACGCAGCGGCGGCGATCGGTGTTCAATGCCCAGCCCAACCTGCTGAACAACACGCTGGGCGATTCGACGGAGACGCGGGTGTTCTCGCTGTCGCCGTCGATGCGCGGTACCGTCCGGTTGGGCGACATCGCGACATGGAAGTCCAGCTACACCATCGCGCGCAGTGAATCGTCGCGCCGCGAGGGCGCACTGACGAGCCGTACGTTCTCGGGGACGCTGCAGGGCGCTCCGGCGACGTTGAGCTGGAAGGGCGTTCTCAGCTCGCGCGTGACCGATTCGGACAATGCCAACAACAGCGAACGCGAGAGCATCGTCGGTTCGTTGATCTACAAGCCGGATGTCCAGATCGAACTGACCGGCCGTTACGGCTTCGAAAAGTCGACGATAGGCAATCGCCGGGACGGTGCCACCTATGGCGGCGGCGTGGACTGGCGCCCGTCGCAGCGCACGGCACTGTCGCTCGATTACGACGAGCGGCCCTACGGCAGTACCGCCAATTACAAGCTGTCGCATCGTCTGCCCAGGACCGCTTTCAACGCGGCCTATACGCGCAACATCGTGAGCAGGATCGACACCTTGCTCGAAGGTTCGGGCCTGGAAGATCTCTACGAGACGCTGGCCTTCGTTGAGCCCTACGCGAGCATCGCCGATCCGGAAGAGCGGCGCGACGCGATCCGCGCGGACGCGCTGGCCGGGCGCATTCCAGGCTACGGTTCGCTCGATTCGCCCCTTCTGACCGACCGCGAATACCGGCGCTCGCGCTGGTCGGTCGGTGTGGTGCATAACGGCGCCCGCAACACGTTGTCGTTCACGATGTACCAGTCGACCAACGACAGCGGAATCGGCTCTGGCGGCGGCTCCCTCACCGGCGATTTCGCCGAGGCCGCGGTCATCGTCCAGAAGGGCTGGACCATCGGTCTGTCGCACCGGCTCTCGCCGGTCAGTTCGCTGAACTTTTCGCTGAATTCCTTCGACACCAGCGGCCGTGTGAACTCGCGCACGACAACCGAGCGCAACATCTTCAATGCGACATATTCCACAGCGCTTGGGGCCTACACCAGCGGCTCCATTGGTCTGCGCATGATGCGTGGCACAGTCGCCGCCGGCGATGTAGACGAAAATGCACTGATCGCCACGGTGAGTACGCGCTTCTTCTGACGCGGGCGCCGTGATGCGCATGCTGCCGAACCGTGCAGCGCCACCGACGCCCTGAGGGGCGGGTACCCAACGATCGAGATCCATGTACGAGTCCTTCTACGGTCTTTCCGGCAAGCCTTTCCAGCTCAATCCCGATCCGTCCTTCTTCTTCGGCAGCAAGGGCCACCGGCGCGCGCTTGCCTACCTCGAGTACGGTCTGCACCAGAGCGAAGGTTTCATCGTCATCACTGGCGAGATCGGCGCTGGCAAGACCACGCTGGTGCGCAGCCTGCTGCAGAAGCTCGATTCGAAGAAGGTGGTGGCGGCCCAGCTGGTCAGCACCCACCTTGACGCCGAGGACACGCTGCGTCTCGTGGCTGCCGCCTTCGGCCTGCCGAACAAGCAGTTGAAGAAGGCCGACCTGCTGCTGTCGATCGAAATGTTCCTGCTGTCGCTGACCGCTGCCGGCAAGCGCGCACTGCTCATCGTCGACGAGGCGCAGAACCTGACGCCACGCGCGGTCGAGGAACTGCGCATGCTGTCGAACTTCCAGCTCGGCGAGCACGCGCTGCTGCAGAGCTTCCTGGTCGGTCAACCCGAGTTTCGCGAAACGATGCAGAGCCCGCACATGGAGCAGCTGCGTCAGCGGGTGATCGCGTCCTACCACCTCGGGCCGATGGACGCGGCCGAAACCGAGGCCTATATCGAGCACCGCCTGAAGCACGTCGGCTGGCGCGGGTCCCCCGCCTTTCAGGCGGGGGCGCACGAAGCCATCTTCAAGGCGACCGAGGGCGTGCCGCGACGCATCAATACGCTGTGCGACCGCCTGATGCTGGCCGGATTCCTCGGCGGAGCAACCGCCTTCACGGCGCAGGACGTGGCGGGCGTGGTCAGCGAAATCAAGGACGAGGCGGGTGACGCCGCCGCCGCTGCCGCCATGGCCAAGCGACCGGACGGCCCGATGCCGTCCGACACGGCGGCGCACGCTGCTTTCAATGGCGCCGGGCTGCGCGGTTCGCCGGCGCTGTTCGATCTCGACATGTCGCAGTTCCGGCTCGACGCCGACTCGGCGCAGCGGGTGCGCGACTATGTGAACGCGCATCAGGCGGGCAATCTCGAAGAACGCCTGTCACGGATGGAGCGTACGCTCGAACAGACACTGGCCCTGCTGTATGAAATCGCCGAGCGCTCGACCGAGCAGGCGGACAAGGAGGCGGAATGAGCGCTGCCCAGGTGATCGCCCCGGTACTGTGCGTCGTCGGCGCACGGCCGAACTACATGAAGATGGCGCCCATCCTGCGCGCCTTCGACGAGCACGTGCCGACGATACCGTGGGTGCTGGTGCATACCGGCCAGCACTACGATCACGCGATGAACGAGCGCCTGTTCAGCGGGCTTCGTCTGCCGACACCGCACCACAATCTCGAAGTCGGCTCCGGCACGCACGCGGTGCAGACCGCCGAGATCATGAAGCGCTTCGAACCGCTGGTCGATGAACTCAAGCCGTCCTGCGTGCTGGTCGTGGGCGACGTCAATTCGACGCTGGCCTGCGCGCTGGTGGCGGTGAAGAAGCACGTGCCGGTGATCCATGTCGAAGCCGGTCTGCGCAGCGGCGACCGTGCGATGCCGGAGGAGATCAACCGCATCCTGGTCGATCGCATTTCCGACCGTCTGTACACGACCGAGCGCAGCGCGCTCGGCAATCTGATCGGCGAAGGCGTCGACGCCTCATGGGTGCATTTCGCCGGCAACGTGATGATCGATTCGCTGCTGTCCAGCCGCTCGCTGGCGGTGCCGCCAGCGAAAACGTTGGCCGAGCACGATATCGACCCGGCGCTGATTGCGGACGGCCGCTACGGCGTCGTGACGCTGCACCGTCCGAGCAATGTGGACGACCCTGAGCAGCTGAAGCGCCTCGCCGCAATGCTGACGCAGGCGGCCGCGCGGCTGCCGCTGCTGTTCGCGATCCATCCGCGCACCCGTGGCAACCTGGAGAAATTCGGCCTCGGGGCGCTGCTCGACAACCCACGTATCGCGCTGCTGCCGCCGCTGGGCTATCTCGAAATGCTCGGTCTGATGAGTGGCGCGACCGTCATGATCACCGATTCCGGCGGCCTGCAGGAAGAGACGACGGCGCTGTCGGTGCCCTGCCTGACCTTGCGCGAGAACACCGAGCGACCGATCACGGTGGAGCAGGGCACGAACACCGTCATCGGCGCCGATGAGGCGCTTTTCGTGCGCAGCCTGGACGACATTCTCGCCACCGGCGGCAAGCGCGGCCGCGTGCCCGAGTACTGGGACGGCAATGCCGCCCAGCGCATCGCCGCTGACCTGCACGACTGGCTGCTGCAGCGGAGCACGCACTGACATGAGCGCCCGGGCCGATATCCGCAACGCTTTCACCGTCGACGTCGAGGATTACTTCCAGGTGTCGGCGCTGGCGCCCTACATCGAGCGCAGCCGCTGGGATTCGATCGAGTGCCGGGTCGAGCGCAATGTCGAGCGCATCCTTGCGCTGCTGGCTGACAGCGGTAACCAGGCGACCTTCTTCACGCTGGGCTGGATCGCCGAGCGCCATCCGGACATGGTCAGGCGTATCGCCGCCGCCGGGCACGAGGTCGCCAGCCATGGCACCGCTCACCTGCGTGCGACCGAACAGTCGCCGGCTGAATTCCTCGACGACATCACGCGTGCCAAGAAGGTGCTGGAAGACATCACCGGTGTCGAGGTGCGCGGCTACCGCGCGCCCAGCTTCTCGATCGGTCACACCAATCCGTGGGCGCTCGACTGCGTCGCGCAGGCCGGCTACCGCTACAGTTCCAGCATCTACCCGGTCAAGCACGACCACTACGGCATGCCGGACGCACCGCGCTTCCCGTTCGCGTCGCGCGACGGTCTGATGGAAGTGCCGGTCACCACCGTGCGCATGGGCAGCCGCAACCTGCCGGCAGGCGGCGGCGGCTACTTCCGCCTGCTGCCCTACGCCACCTCGCGCTGGCTGCTGAGCCAGGTGAACAAGCGCGACGGCCGGCCTGCGATGTTCTACTGCCATCCGTGGGAAATCGACGCCGACCAGCCGCGCGTGCAGGGCGTGGACGCCAAGTCGCGCTTCCGCCACTACATCAACCTGCACCGCACCGAGGGCCGTCTTGCCCGCCTGATGCGCGATTTTCGCTGGGGCCGGATGGACGAGGTGTTTCCGGAGATCGCCCGTGCGGCCTGAGGCGGAGTTCATGACTGCAGTCACTGTGCGCGCCCCGGCCGACGCCGATCGCGCGAACTGGAATGCCTTCGTCGAAGCCTGCCCGGCGGCGAGCTTCTTTCACCTGTTCGAGTGGCGCGACATCATGCGCGACGTGTTCGGCCACGCCACGCACTACCTGCTGGCCGAGCGCGGTGGCCGCATCTGCGGCGTGCTGCCGCTGGCCCAGGTGAAGAGCCGGCTGTTCGGCCATTCCCTCGTGTCGCTGCCCTTCGGTGTGTATGGCGGTGTGGCGGCCGATGACGACGAGGCGGCGCTGGCGCTCGAAGCCGAAGCGCAGCGCATCGCGCAGTCGCTCGGTGTCGACCACCTCGAATTCCGCAATGTGAACGCGCGCCACACCGACTGGCCGACCGAAGACCTGTACGTCACCTTCCGCAAGCAGATTTCGCCGGACGTCGAGGAGAACATGAAAGCCATCCCGCGCAAGCAGCGCGCGATGGTGCGCAAGGGCATCAACAACGGCCTGAAGGCGGTGTTCGATGCCGACAACAGCCGCTTCTTCGAACTGTATTCGGACAACGTGCATCGCCACGGCACGCCAGCGATGTCGCGCCGCTACTTCGACACGCTGCGTCGCACCTTCGGCGAGCGCTGTTCGGTCATGACGGTCGAAGGTCCGGACGGCGCGCTGCTCAGCAGCGTGATGAGCTTCTATTTCCGCGACGAAATCCTGCCTTACTACGCGGGCGACGCGGTGGCGGCGCGCGACCTCGCGGCGAACGACTTCAAGTACTGGGAACTGATGCGCCACGCCTGCGAACGCGGCATCCGCGTGTTCGACTATGGCCGCAGCAAGCAGGGCACCGGTTCCTACTCGTTCAAGAAGAACTGGGGCTTCGAACCGACGCCGCTGCATTACGAGTATTGCCTGTACAAGCGCGACAGCCTGCCGCGCAACAACCCGTCGAACCCGAAGTACAAGCTGATGATCGAAGTGTGGCGCCGCATGCCGCGCAGCTTCGCCAACACGATCGGGCCCTTCATCGTCCGCAATCTGGGCTGACCGGCGTGGAGCCGCTGCTCTTCCTCGCTCATCGTCTGCCCTTTCCGCCCAACAAGGGCGACAAGATCCGCTCCTTCCATCTGCTGAAGCATCTGGCGCGCCGCCACGCCCTGCATGTCGGTACCTTCGTCGACGACCCGGCCGACCTGCCGCACCTGCCCGAACTGTCGGCGATGTGCGTGCAGTTGCATACCGAAACCATCGCCCCGCGCAGCCGCAAGCTGCTGTCGCTGCGCGCGCTGGCGACTGGCGAGGCGCTCAGCGTCGTCTACTACCGGTCGGCGGCGATGCAGCGCTGGGTCGATGACACCATCGCTCGTCACGGCATCACGAAGGCCGTCGTGTTCTGCTCGACCATGGCGCAGTACCTCGACCGCCACCCGCAGGTGCACCGTATCGTCGATCTGGTCGATGTCGATTCGGCCAAGTGGTCCGAGTACGCGCCACGTCACCGCTGGCCCATGTCCTGGCTGTACCGGCGCGAAGCGCGCACGCTGCTCGATTTCGAAGCGGGCGTGGTCGCCGCCGCCGACCGCAGCCTGCTGGTCACGCCCGCCGAGGTGGCGCTGTTCGAATCGCTGGCGCCCACGCTGAAGGGGCGCGTCGAGGCGCTGCCCAATGGCGTCGATGTCGACTTCTTCAACCCGGCGAACGCCGGCGCGAACCCCTATGCCTCGGGCGTGAAGCCGGTCGTGTTCACCGGTGCGATGGATTACTGGCCCAATATCGACGCCGCCTGCTGGTTCGCCAACGAGGTGATGCCGCGCATCCGCGCCGTCGAACCGGCCGCGCACTTCTTCGTCGTCGGCATGAATCCGGCGCCGGCCGTGCGCGAACTGGAGAAGACCGGCTTCGTCACGGTGACCGGTCGGGTGGACGATGTGCGCCCCTGGGTCGCGCACGCCGCCTGCGCGGTGGCGCCGCTGCGCGTCGCACGCGGCATCCAGAACAAGGTGCTGGAAGCGATGGCGATGGCCCGGCCGGTGGTCGTATGGCATACGCTGTCGGCCAGCCTCGACGCACAGCCGGGGCGCGATTTCCTCGCCGCCGACGCGGCCAGCTACGCCGAGCGCGTGCTGGCATTGTTCGACCCCACTTACGCGCAGGCGACCGGTCTCGCCGCGCGCGCCCGGATCGAGAACGTCTATCGCTGGGACAGCGCGCTGGCCGCGCTCGATGCCTGGCTCGATGCGCCGGCTCCGGCGCGTTCAATCCCACACGGAAGCTCGCCCGATGTACAACCCGACGTCCTCCATGCCCGCGGCTGATACCGGACGCAGTGCTGCGTCCTGGCGGACGGCCGGGCCGGTATTCCTGCTGCTGTTCGCATTGCTGCTGTGGCTCTACTGGGGCACCGCAGCTTCGATGGCGGAAATCTGGTGGCGATCGGAAACCTTCGCGCACGGCCTCATCGTGCCGCCCATCTTCCTCTGGCTGGTGTGGCGCAAGCGGGCGGCGCTGGCGGCGCACGTGCCGCAGCCCAGCGCGTGGGGGCTGGCCGCGCTGGCCGCATCGCTGGCTGGCTGGCTGGTGGCCGACGTCGCCGGCGTGCAGGTGGTGCGCCAACTGGCCTTCGTCGCCAGCATTCCGTCGCTGGTCGTCGCCGTGCTCGGCTGGCGCGTCGCCTGGGTCATCGCCTACCCGCTGGCCTTTCTCTTCCTCGGCGTGCCGATGGGCGAGGGCCTGATGGTGCCGCTGATGAACTACACGGCCGACTTCACCGTCGCGTCGCTGCAACTGCTTGGCTTCCCGGTCTATCGTGAAGGCACTTTCTTCGAACTGCCGTCTGGCAGCTGGTCGGTGATCGAGGCCTGCAGCGGGCTCCGTTACCTGATCGCGTCGCTGACCGTCGGTGCCCTGTTCGCTTACCTGAGCTATCGCACGCTGTGGCGCCGTGCCGCCTTCATCGTCGCATCCTTCGTCGTGCCCATCGTCGCCAATGGCTTCCGCGCGCTGATGATCGTGCTGCTCGCGCACTACTCGGACATGAAGCTGGCGACCGGTGTCGACCACATCATCTACGGCTGGGTGTTCTTCGGCGTCATCATGCTGCTGCTGTTCTGGGTCGGTTCGTTCTGGCAGGAGAAGGAAGCCGACGATGTCGCGCCCGGCGCCGGCTCGATCGCGTTGCGGCCGGTCCCGATGCTGCGCACCGCGCTGACGGCGGCTTCGGCGGCGCTCGTGTTGCTGCTGCCGCCGCTCTATGCGGCGCAACTGGCGCAGCGCGAACTGCCGGCATCGCCGCAACTGGCACTGCCGGCCGAACCCGGCGACGGCTGGGCGCTCGATGCCGGACCGGCGCTGACCGACTGGCGGCCCACCTTCCAGAACCCGGACCGCGAGCGCACTGTGCAGTACCGCCGCGGCGACGAGGTCGTGGCCGTTCATCTGGCCTGGTACGGCCGCCAGCGACAGGACGCCGAACTGATCAATTCGCGCAACTTCATGATCCGGCAGGAGCACGACGTGTGGTCCAACGTCGGCGAGCGCGTGGTCGATACGCCGGCGCATCCGGTGCGGGAGACGCGCCTGCGCTCGACCGCGCTGCGCCTGCTGATTCACGACTGGTTCGTCGTCGGCGGTGAGCCCACCGTCAGCAGCGTGCGCGCCAAGCTCATGTTCGCCCGATCGCTGTTGCTGGACGGCGAGGACAGCGGCTACGCCGTGGTTCTGTGGACGCCGCAGCAGGGTGAGGATCCGGCGGCGCGCGCGCGGCTGGCCGCATTCGCCGCCGTGATCGAGCCGCATCTGGGCAAGGCGACCGCGCCGTGAAGCGCGTCGTTCACGTGGTGCATCACTTCGGCACCGGCGGCATGGAGAACGGGATGGTGAACCTGTTCAACAACTTTCCGCCCGGTGACTTCGAGCACCACGTGGTCTGTCTGCAGGGCCACTCGCACTTCGTCGAGCGCATCCGCGACGGCCGGGTCACCTTCCACGACGTGAAGAAGGCGCCGGGCAAGGACCCGGCGCACTACCTGCGGCTGTGGAGGATGCTGCGCGCGCTGCGTCCCGACATCCTGCACACGCGCAATCTGTCGGCGCTGGAAGCGGTGCTGATCGGCTGGCTGGCCGGCGTGCCGGTGCGCATCCACGGCGAGCACGGGCGCGACGTGTTCGACCTCGACGGCAGCAACGCGCGCTACAACCGGCTGCGCCGGCTGGTGCGTCCTTTCGTCCACCGCTATCTGACGGTCAGCCGCGACCTGCAGAGCTGGCTGCGCGACGCCATCGGCGTCGACGCGGCGCGCGTCACGCAGATCTACAACGGCGTGGACAAGCAGCGCTTCACGCCGCGGACCGACGCGAGTCGCAGCGTGCTGCCGGAGTCCTTCCGTGGCGACGCCTTCGTGATCGGAAGTGTCGGTCGCATGGTTGGTGTGAAAGATTACCCGACCCTGGTGCGCGCCTTCATCGACGCCGCGCGGCGGCCGGGTGGCGAGCGCCTGCGCCTGGTCATCGTCGGCGACGGCGGCGAACGCGCCGGCTGTCAGGCGCTGCTGGATGAAGCCGGTCTGGCCGATCGCGCCTGGCTCACCGGCGAGCGCAAGGACATTCCCCAACTGATGCAGGCCTTTGACCTGTTCGTGCTGCCCTCGCTGGGCGAAGGCATTTCCAACACCATCCTCGAGGCGATGGCCTGCGGTCTGCCCATCGTGTCCACCGCCGTCGGCGGCACGCCGGAACTGGTGGACGACGGCATCAACGGTCGGCTGTTCGTGCCCGGCGATGTCGCGGCGCTGTCGGCCTGCGTGCAGGAATACGCATCCGATGCGGCGCTGCGGGATGCGCACGGAAGTGCATCACGGCAGAAAATCGAGGCCTCCTTTAGCATCGAAGCCATGGTTGCCGCGTATCGCGACGCCTATCTTGCGCTGTCCGCGAAGCAAGGTCGCCCGGACGGCTCCACTACCTGACAGGATTTCCCGCATGTGCGGTTTCGTTGGCATTTTCGACACGCGCAACCGGCGTGATGTAGGTCGCGACGTGCTGCACCGGATGAACGAGGCGCAGCATCACCGCGGTCCGGACGAGGGCGATCTGCACCTCGAGCCCGGCGTCGGTCTCGGTCACCGCCGGCTGTCCATCATCGACGTGGCGAGCGGCCAGCAGCCGCTGGCCAACGAGGACGGTTCGGTCATCGTCGTGTTCAACGGCGAGATCTACAACTTCCAGTCGCTGATTCCGGAACTGACCGCGCTCGGTCACACCTTCCGCACGCGCAGCGATACCGAAGTGATCGTGCACGCCTGGGAGCAGTGGGGCGAAGCCTGCGTCGAGCGTTTCCGCGGCATGTTCGCGTTCGCCCTTTTCGATCGCAATCAGGACGTGCTTTTCCTGGCGCGCGACCGCCTCGGCGTGAAGCCGCTGTTCTATTCGCTGCTGCCCGACGGCCAGCTCATCTTCGGTTCGGAACTGAAGGCGCTGACCGCGCACGGCGGCCTGAAACTTGATCTCGATCCGCTGGCGGTCGAAGAATATTTCGCGCTTGGCTACGTCGCCGACCCGCGCACCATCTACCGCCATGCTTTCAAGCTGGAGCCGGCGCACAGCCTGCGCATCCGCCGCGGTGAAACACCGCCGGCGCCGCGCCGCTACTGGGACGTCGACTTCGGCCATGTCGAGGCGATCGACGAAGTGCAGGCCGAAGAGGAGCTGATCCGCCGGCTGCGCGAATCGGTCAGCCTGCGCATGATTTCCGAAGTGCCGCTGGGCGCCTTCCTGTCCGGTGGTGTCGATTCGTCGGCCGTGGTGGCGATGATGGCGCAGTCCTCCGACTCGCCGGTGAATACCTGTGCCATCGCCTTCGATGATCCGGCTTTCGACGAATCGAAGTTCGCCCAGCAGGTGGCCGACCGCTACCGCACCAACCACCGCGTCGAAATGGTGGCCTCCGACGATTTCGACCTGATCGATACGCTGGCCTGGCTGTACGACGAGCCTTACGCCGACAGCTCGGCGCTGCCGACCTACCGTGTGTGCCAGCTGGCGCGCAAGCACGTGACCGTGGCGCTGTCCGGCGACGGTGGCGACGAAAGCTTCGGCGGCTACCGCCGCTACCGCATGCACCTGATGGAAGAGCGTCTGCGTTCGCGACTGCCGCTGGGCGTGCGCAAGCCGCTGTTCGGCACACTGGGCCAGATCTACCCGAAGGCGGACTGGGCGCCGCGTGTGTTCCGCGCCAAGAGCACCTTCGAATCGCTGGCGCGCACCTCGGTGGAAGCCTATTTCCACTCGGTGTCCATTCTGCGCGACCCGATGCGCGCGCAGCTGTTCAGCCCGCGGATGAAGGCTGCGCTCGGCGGCTACAACGCGGTCGAGGTGTTCCACCGTCACGCTGCGCGCCATACCTCGGACGAACCGCTGTCGCTGGTGCAGTACCTCGACCTGAACACCTATCTGGTCGGCGACATCAACACCAAGGTGGACCGCGCCAGCATGGCGCACTCGCTGGAAGTGCGCGAACCGCTGATGGACCACCCGCTGGTCGAATGGCTGGCCACGCTGCCCGCTACGCTGAAGATACGCGGGCAGGAAGGCAAGTACCTGCTGAAGAAATCGCTCGAACCGCACCTGCCGCACGACATCATGTACCGGCCGAAAATGGGCTTTTCGGTGCCGCTGGCACGCTGGTTCCGCGGCCCGCTGAAACAGCGTGTGCGCGACGCCGTACTCGGCAGTCGCCTGGCCGACACCGGCTGGTTCAACCGCCCCTATCTCGAACATCTGGTCGACGCGCACCAGTCCGGCCTGCGCGACTACAGCGCGTCGCTGTGGACCCTGCTCATGTTCGACGCCTTCCTGCGCAACCAGGAAGCGTCGGCCATCCGCGCCGCCGCCTGAAAGAGACACCGATACCGATGCGCATCCTGCACGTACTGGACCACTCGATTCCGCTGCACAGCGGCTACACCTTCCGCACTGCCGCCATCCTGCGCGAACAGCGCAAGCTGGGCTGGGACACCCATCACGTCACCAGCGTCAAGCACACCGCGCCCGGCCCGCTGGTCGAAGAGGTCGATGGCCTCACCTTCCACCGCACGCCGTGGACACCGGGCCCGATGGACCGCGTGCCGGTGCTGCGCGAGCGCGCACAGATGCGCGCGCTGGAAAAGCGCCTGCTCGAGGTGGCGACCGAACTGAAGCCGGACGTGATCCATGCGCACTCGCCGGTGCTGAATGCCTTCCCGGCGCTGCTGGTCGGGCGCCGGCTCGACATCCCCGTCGTCTACGAAATCCGTGCCTTCTGGGAGGACGCCGCGGTCGATCATGGCACCACCACCGAAGGCAGCCTGCGCTACCGGGCAACGCGCGCGATGGAAACGCGCGCGGTGCATACGGTCGATGCGGTGACGACCATCTGCGAGGGCCTGCGCCGCGACCTGGTCGCGCGCGGCGTGCCGGAGTGGAAGATCACAGTCATCCCGAACGCGGTGGATATCGACAACTTCGCCTTTGGCGTGCCGGGTGATGACGGGCTGCGCGCCGAGCTCGGTCTGACCGGCAAGCGCGTGCTCGGCTTCATCGGGTCCTTCTACGCCTACGAGGGGCTGGACCTGCTGCTGCGCGCACTGCCCGCCATCCTGCAGAAGGCACCGGACGTCGCGCTGCTGCTGACCGGCGGCGGACCGCAGGAAGAGAACCTGAAGAAGCTGACGCAGGAACTCGGTCTGCAGGACCACGTGAAATTCACCGGCCGCGTGCCGCACGCGCAGGTGCAGCGCTACTACAGTCTGGTCGACGTGCTGGTCTATCCGCGCCACTCGATGCGCCTGACCGACCTGGTCACACCGCTCAAGCCGCTGGAGGCGATGGCGCAGGGGTTGCTGCTGGTCGCCTCCGACGTCGGCGGCCACAAGGAACTGATCCGCGACGGCGAGACCGGCGTGCTGTTCCGTGCCGGCGACGCCGACGATCTGGCGCGCAGCGTGTTGCGGCTGCTGGCCATGCAGGACCGCTGGCCGCAGCTGCGCGAAGCCGGGCGGCGCTATGTCGAGACCGAGCGCAACTGGACGAATTCGGTCGCGCGCTATCGCGACGTCTACGGTTCGCTGCTCGGCCAGGCCGCTGCATGACCCAGGCCGGGCCACACATCGTCGCGTTCTCGACGCTGTTCCCGAACTGTGCGCAGCCGCAGGCCGGCGTGTTCATCCGCGAGCGCATGTTCCGTGTCGGCGCCGAACTGCCGCTGACCGTGGTCGCGCCGGTGCCCTGGTTTCCGTTCCAGTCGCTGCTGCGTTTGATCCGGCCGCACTTCCGGCCGGACGTGCCGCGCGTCGAGGTGCAGCAGGGCGTGACAGTGCTGCATCCGCGCTTCCTGTCTGTGCCCGGACTGTTCAAGAATCTCGACGGCGTGCTGCTGGCGCTGGGCGCGCGCGGTGCGCTGGCACGCCTGAAGCGTGAGGGGCGTCTGGACGTGCTCGACGCCCACTTCGGCTATCCCGACGGCTATGCGGCCAGCTTGCTGGCGCGCTGGTTGCACGTGCCGTTCACGATCACGCTGCGCGGCACCGAAACCCGCCACGCACGCACGCCAGGCCTGCGCGAACGCCTGCAGGCCGCCCTCGAGCGCGCTGACCGCGTGTTCTCGGTGTCGTCCTCGCTGGCCGACATCGCCGCCGGTCTGGGCATCGCCCGCGACAAGCT
The DNA here is from genome assembly GCF_059552495.1 of Methyloversatilis sp. S146-33. The sequence goes on along the minus strand of NZ_JCANOT010000039.1, from coordinate 120,144 downwards.
GCAGGTGGTGGGCAATGGCGTCGATACGCGCAAGTTCCATCCGGTCGACCGCGCCGAGGCGCGGCGCGCGCTCGGCATTCCGGCCGACGCCACGGTGCTGATCAGCGTCGGGGGCCTGACCGAGCGCAAGGGCTTTCATCGCGTGATCGAACTGCTGCCGGCGTTGCGCCGCGAAGTGCCGAAGCTCCTGTTCCTGATCATCGGCGGCGCCAGCGCCGAAGGCGATTGGGGGCCGCAGCTCAGGCAACAGGTGCGCGAACGCGGGCTGGAGGACTGCGTGCGCTTTCTCGGCACCCTGCCGCCGGAGGCGCTCAAGCAGCCGCTGTCGGCGGCCGATGTGTTCGTACTGGCGACGCGCAATGAGGGCTGGGCCAATGTGTTTCTCGAAGCGATGGCCTGCCGGCTGCCGGTCGTGACGACCGATGTCGGCGGCAATCGCGAAGTCGTCTGCCGCGACGAACTGGGTACCGTCGTACCCTTCGGCGACGCCGCCGCGCTGCAGACCGCGCTGTCCGCCGCGCTCGCACGCGACTGGGACCGGGATGCCATCCTGGCCTACGCGCGGGACAATGAATGGGATGGACGCGTGGCCGCACTGGTCACCGCGTTCAGGGCGCTGGGCCGCAGCGGAGCGGTCGCCGCCACCAACGAAGGAGTCAGACGAGTTGGCTGAAGCATCGAAATGGGCGCATGTGCGCGAGCAGATCGAGTACCGGACCTTGCTCGCGTCCAAGTGGTGCGTGCAGCGCCTGCCGCGTGCCGCCGGCGCGCGCCGTCACGTGTTTGTCGCCGGCATGCAGCGTTCGGGCACCAATATGCTGATGGACCTGATCGAGCGCAGCATGCTGACCGACGTCTATCACGAGCGCGACCCGCGCGCCTTCGACAACTACATGATGCGCGAGCTGCCGGTGATCCGCCGGCTGGTGGAACAGTCGCGTGCGCCGCACTTCGTCATCAAGTGCCTGTGCGAACTCGACCGCCTGCCGGCGCTGATGAGCGAGTTCCAGCCGTCGAAGGCGCTGTGGATCGTGCGCGAGTACCGTGATGCGGTGAACTCGGCCCTGGTGTCCTTCGGCCGCTTCTCACAGCAGATCGACCGCATCGTGCGCGGCAAGGCCGATGGCGAGTGGTTCGCCGGCGGCATGGCCGATGACACGCTGCGTCTCGTGCGCGAGTTGTGGCGTCCGGACATGAACGAGGCGACCGCCGCCGCGCTGATCTGGTATTTCCGTAACCTGCTGTTCTTCCAGATGAAGCTGGACCGCAATCCGCGGGTGAAGCTGCTGTCCTACGAGTCGCTGGTGACGCATCCGGTCGAGGAGTGCGAAGCCGCCTTCCGCTTCATCGACCTGCCGTTCACGCCCTTCATCACGCGCAAGGTGTTCGCCAGTTCGATCAGCAAGAAGGCGCCGCCGCCGGTCGAACCGGCGGTTGCGCAGCTGTGCGACGAACTGATGGCACGCTTCGCCGCCGTGCGGGGGACGCATGCCTGATCTGCGTACCCGTCTGGTATCCGGCCTTGTCTTTCCGTTGCAGGAGCGGCTGAAGAAGCACAGCACGGTGGCCGATCGGCGTGCAATGGAGGACAGCCAGTGGTGGCCGCGCGAGCGGCTGGAAGCGCTGCGTGTGCAACGCCTGCGCGCGCTGCTGACGCATGCGGCGGCACACGTTCCTTACTACCGCGATCTGTTCGCACGTATCGGCTTCGATCCGGCTGCAGTCTCCAGCCTGACCGACCTGCAGCAGCTGCCCTTCCTCGACAAGCCGCTGATCCGCGCCCACACCGACGCATTGAAGGCGGATGATGCACGCGGGCTGGCGCGCTTCAACACCGGCGGGTCGAGCGGCGTGCCGCTCATCTTCTACATCGGCCTCGAACGCGTCAGTCGTGACGTTGCCGCCAAGTGGCGGGCCACCCGCTGGTGGGGCGTCGATATCGGTGACCCGGAAATCGTGCTGTGGGGCAGCCCGATCGAACTGGGCGCGCAGGACCGCGTGCGTCTGCTGCGCGATCGCCTGATGCGCACCCGGCTGCTGCCGGCTTTCGAAATGTCCGACGCGAAGGTGGACGGTTTCATCGACGAAATCCGTGCGCTGCGGCCGAAAATGCTGTTCGGCTACCCGTCGGCGTTTGCCCACATCGCCCGCCATGCGCAGCGGCAGGGCGTGCGCATGGACGACCTCGGCATCAAGGTGGTGTTCGTCACGTCCGAACGTCTGTACGACCACCAGCGCACGCTGATCGAACAGAGCTTCGGTGCACCGGTGGCCAACGGCTATGGCGGGCGCGACGCCGGTTTCATCGCGCACCAGTGCCCGTCTGGCTCGCTGCACATCACCGCCGAGGACGTGATCGTCGAGATCGTCGATCGCGAAGGTCGCGTGCTGCCGCCGGGAGAGTCCGGCGAGATTGTCGTCACCCATCTGGCCACCCGTGACTTCCCCTTCGTGCGCTACCGCACCGGCGACGTCGGCGTGCTGGCGGCGCCGGACGACGCGCCCTGCGCCTGCGGCCGTACGCTGCCGGTGCTGAAGGAAGTGCAGGGCCGCAGCACCGATTTCATCGTCGCCCGGGATGGCACGGTGATGCACGGCCTGGCGCTGATCTACATCGTGCGCGACATGCCCGGCGTGGCCGGCTTCCGCATCGAGCAGGAAAGCCTGGATCTCACCCGGGTCAAGGTGATGACCGAGCCCGGCTTTCCGTCCGACGGCGATGCGCGCATCCGTGCCGGTATGAAGGCGCGGCTCGGCGAATCGGTCGAGGTGGTGGTCGAGCACGTCGCGCAGATCGCGGCCGAAGGCTCGGGCAAGTTCCGCTACGTCGTCAGCAAGGTGGCTGCATGATCGAGGTGACGCGCCGTGCGTGACATCGTCGTCACCATCGCCGTATTCGGCATGTTGCCCTTCATCCTGCGTACGCCCTGGATAGGCATCCTGGTGTTCACCTGGCTCAGCCTGATGAACCCGCACCGGCTGGCCTACGGATTTTCGCTGAGCTTTCCGTTCGCGATGATCGTGGCGCTGACCACGCTGGTGGCGCTGCTGTTCTCGAAGGAGATCAAGAAGATCATCTGGACGCGCGAGAGCATCATCCTTGCGCTGTTCGTGATCTGGATGTGCATCACGACGACACAGGCGATCTACCCCGCGGACGCGCAGATCCAGCTGGACAAGGTGCTGAAGATCCAGCTGATGATTTTCGTGGCCCTGATGATCATGCGCAGTTTCGACCGCATCGAGGCCTTGCTCTGGGTGTCGGCGGCGTCGATCGGCTTCTACGGTTTCAAGGGCGGCATCTTCACCATCCTGCGCGGCGGCGTGTTTCGCGTACAGGGACCGCCCGGCACCTTCATCGGGGGCAATAACGAGATCGGTCTGGCGCTGGCAATGACCGTTCCGCTGCTCTACTTCATGCGCTCTCGTGCGTCCAATCCCTTGCTCAAGGCCTTCCTGACCACCTGGGTGGTGCTGACGGCCTTTGCCGCGATCGGCACGCAATCGCGTGGCGCAATGCTGGGCATGGCATCGATGACCGTCTTCATCTGGCTGAACAGTCGAAAGAAGATACAAACCGCCATCCTGCTCGCACTGACCGGCTACGCGATCGCCAACTTCATGCCGCAGTCCTGGTACGACCGCATGAGTACCATCGAGACGCACGAAGAGGACAAGTCCGCACAGGGGCGCGTCAATGCCTGGTGGACCAGCTTCAACATGGCGAATGACCGCATCTTCGGCGGCGGTTTCGAATGCTGGAAGCGTCAGGTGTTCGCGATGTACGCGCCCGATCCGACAAACGTGCGCGATGTGCACAGCGTCGTGTTCGAAGTGCTCGGCGAACACGGATACATCGGGCTCGGCCTGTTCTTCGCCCTCGGCCTGTGCACCTGGCTCAGCGCAGGCTGGAGCGCCCGCCGGGCGCGCAAGATGCCCGACATCGCATGGGTGGCGGACATGATGCGGATGGTGCAGGTGAGCCTCATCGCCTATGCGACTGCGGGCCTCTTCCTCGGCTTGGCCTATTTCGATTACTACTACACGCTCATCGTGATCGTCGTCGCCACGACCTGGCTGATCCGACGGCGTATCGAGGGCCTGCCGGACGCCGACTGGGCTCGCGCGCGGCCGGCCGGTCTGTTCGCGGGCGGCCGCATTCCACGACTGTGGCCCTGGAAGCCCAGACCGCAACCGGCCCAAACCGGCGCTCCGGGGTGAGAACGGGAGACCTGGTATGGATTTGAAGGAGGCTTGGCGCACCCTGCGCCGACGTCTGAACAGACGCGCGATCGGCGAAGCGCAGCTGATGAAGCGCTATCAGAAAGTGCACAGTCGTCCATTCGACCCGGCGCACGTCGAGCGCTTCACCGAAAAGGTGCTGCAGCGAATGCTCGTCGTGAACAGGCGTGGCAATGCACTTTACTCGCGCCTCAGCGACAAGTACGCGGTGCGCGACTATGTGCGCGAGAAGGTTGGCGAAGCGCATCTGGTCGATCTGATCTGGTCGGGCACCGACCCCCGGCGCATTCCTTTCGACCGACTGCCGCCGAAGTGCGTCATCAAGACGAACAATGGCTCCGGCGGCAACATCCTGATCGACGGCGCATTCGACCGCGACGAGATCGTCGCGCGGCTGACGGAGTGGCTGGGCAAGGACTACTACTGGATCGACCACGAATATCACTACGCGAAAATCAAGCCCCGCGTCGTGATTGAGGCCTATCTCGACGACGGCCAGGAGAACGGCCCCCTGGACTACAAGCTGTGGTGTTTCGACGGCGTGCCGCAGCTCGTGCAGGTCGACGACTGCCGGCACGGCATCAACGCCTTCTACGATCGCGACTGGACATTGCTGCCCTTCCGCTACCGCGACAACCAGAAGGATTTCGACATGCCGCGTCCGGCCAATCTCGACCGGCTGCTCGAAGTCGGTGCCCGTCTGTCCGAAGGCTTCGATTTCGTCCGCGTCGATCTGTACAACGTGCACGGACAGGTCTATTTCGGCGAAATGACCTTCACGCCCTTGGGCGGCCGCATGCGCTTCCGCCCGGACGAATGGGACCTGACCGTCGGGCGCTTCTGGCAACAGGCGAACTGATCAGCGTCGCAGTATCAGCGTCTCACTATCAGCGTTTAAGGTCGTGCGTATGCTCGACCGTCTGCCGCATCACCGCCGCCCACGAGAAATCCCGATGTGCCCGCGTTTCCGCGCGGGCGGCGCAGGCCGCGCCGAAGCCGGTCGTCGGATCGAGCAGCCTGAACAGCGCTTCGGTCACCGCGGGCAGTGAATTGCCGTCGCAGCGCAGTCCGGTTTCGCCGTCGAGCACGGCCGAGCCGGTGCCGCCGGCCATGCCGGTCAGCGAGGTACGGCCGCAGGCTGCCGCCTCGATATAGACCATGCCGAAACCTTCGGTGTCGGCGCCGATGTCGCGGTTGGGCATCGCGAACAGATCGCTGGCCGCGTACCACAGCGGCAGATCGTCGGCGCTGACGCCGCCGAGCAGGTGGATGCGTTCCGGCATTTCCGATGCGGCACGGATGCCGGCCAGGTACTCGGCGTCCTCACCCTTGCCGATCACCGCGTGGTGCACGTCCAGCCCGCGGCGCACCAGTTCCGGCACCGACTGCATCACGTAGTCGAAACCCTTGCGCCGCGACAGCCGGCCGACCGACAGGATGAGCTTGGCCTCCGGCTTCAGGCCGAGCGAGGCGCGCAGCTTTGAGCCATCCAGCCCTGGGCGGAAGCGTTCGGTGTCCACGCCCGGATTGATGATGACCACACGTTCCGGCTGCACGCCCATGTCGAGCAGCAGGCCGCGCGTGAATTCGCTGTTGGCGATCACGAGCTGTGCGCCGCAATACGCCTCGCGCATCGCCTTGACCCGGCGCGGCTGGCGCCACGTCGTGATTTCCTCGCCGTGCGCGTAGATGACCACGGGCAGGCGCAGCAACCGGCCGGCGCGCACGGCAACCAGGCCTTCGGGCAGCACGCGGCCGGCATGGATCTGGGTCACCGGGTGGCGCCAGCCCACGCTCAGCGTCTTCACGAAGAATTCGAGATAGACCGGCAGCGATTCCGGACGCAGCCAGGGATAGCGCTTGAGCCCGAGACGATGGATGGTGTTCGGGCTGGCGCGGTCGTGCTCTTCGGCACCCGGCACGTCGGCGGTCAGGATGTGCGTGCCGGCGCCGCCCATGCGGCGGTACACCTCGTCGAACCACACCGCCGTCCCGCCCTTGGTGGGCTGGAACAGTTCGGTGATGACCAGGAATCGGGCGTCGGGCGTGTTCATCGCCTCACCCGTCCAGTCGCGCATTCGGATGCGCGGCCAGCCAGTGTTCGAGCATCATCAGCACCCAGATCATCACGCCATAGTAGGAGGCGTGTTCGCTGCGGTGGCGCTCCAGCAGATGCTTGACGAATGCGGGCTGCACGACGCCGCGCTGCGCCAGCGCGTCCAGCGCCTCGTGCGCCATGCGGCTGAGCTGCGGGTCCTGCTGCATCCACAGACCGAAGGGCAGGCCGAAGCCGTGCTTGGACTTGGTGATCGTCGCCTGCGGCAGGAAGTCCTTCAGCGCGTCCTTGAAGAACCAGCGCAGCTGGCCATCGCGCACCTTGTAGTCGGCCGGCAGCATGGCCGAGAAGTCCATCAGCCGCTCGTCGAGCAGCGGGTAATGCACCTCGATGTCGGCCAGTTCGCACATGCGCGACACCTTGCGCAGGTCGCTGTCGGCCAGCGTCTGCTTCAGGTCCAGATGCATCATGCGGTTGACCATGGCCTGCGACCGTGTGCGGCCGTACACCTCGCGCGCGATCGCGCGCGGGTGGTCCGGGTCGATGCCGCGCAGCAGCCGCTCGGGCAGGATGCGCGACGCGCCCTCGCGTTCGACGTGATTGAACACCTCCATCCGGTCCGGCAGCGGAATGCTCGCGCGCTGCACGTAGTTGCGGCCCTTGCGCAGCACGCCGACCGCCAGTGCATCGGGCAGATGGCCGAGCACGCCATTCAGTAGCGCGCGCAGCGGCGCCGGCACACGGCCGTAGCGCTCGAACACTTCCTGATCGGCATAGCGCGCGTTCCCGCCGAAGATCTCGTCGCCGCCGTCGCCGGCCAGCATCAGCGTGCGGCCGTCGGCGCGCGCCATGCGGGCGCAGAAGTAGGTCGGCACCGCCGAGGCGTTGCCGAAGGGTTCGTCGTAGATGGCTGCGATCTTCGGGATCGCTTCGGCCACATCGGCCGGGGTGACGTAGTACTCGTGGGCGGTGCAGCCGAAATGACCGGCGGCGATGCGCGCGAACTCCATTTCGTCGAAGCCGTCTGCGTCGAAGCCGATGGAATAGGTGTCGGGGCCGCGACCGGTCACACGGGCCATCATGCCGGCGACGGTCGAGCTGTCGGTGCCGCCGCTGAGGAAGGCGCCGACGCTGTCGCGGGTGGTCGCGTCACGCACCGACGATTCGAGCAGCTCGCGGAACTGCGCCGCGTAGCGGGCATAGTCGTCGGGCGTATCGTCGGCGTAGGGCATGCTCCAGTAGAAGCCGGTGCGCAGTGCGCCGTCGCGCAGATGCACGTATTGCGCCGGCAGCAGCTTGAATACGTCGCGGTAGATGGTGGCCGGTGCCGGCACCATGTGGCAGTAGAGGTAGTCGTACAGCGACTGCGGATCGATCGCCGGGCGCACCGCCGGGTGCGCGGTCACCGCGTCGGTGGTCGCGCCGAACACCAGCGTACTGCCGCGCAGCGCGTAGCACAGTTCCTGCGCGCCGACGCGATCGATGGCGAGCAGCGCCTCGTGCTTCGCGCCGTCGACCAGGGCGATCGAGAAGCGTCCGTGCAGCGATTCGAGCAATGCCGGGCCGCGCTCGCGCCAGGCCTGCAGCAGCGACTGCGCCATGCCGGTGTGTGCGGCGCGCGCGGCCAGGTCGGCGTCCGCCCACGACGGCTTGCCGGCCAGTGCCAGCAGCAGGTCGCCGTCCTTGCACACTTCCGTATCGCCGGGGCGGGCGCGTACCGCCACCGCGGCGCGGCCACCGAGACGGAACTGCACGCCCGCCTCGGACAGGCCGCCCAGCCGCTCGGCCATGCTGCCGATCAGCCCGGTGCGATCGTCGAGTGGTGCATTGGGCGGATTCGGGCCGTCAAGCCAGCCGCATATCTTGCTCATCGTTCTTCCTTTTCAGTGCGGACGCACTCGCTGGTGCCCCTTGCGCGGTACGTCTTCATCGTTGTCCTCCAACCAGGCGGTCGTACAGCCGGCTGTATCCCTGTGCGACGCTGTGCAGCGAGAACTGCTCCTCGGCGATGCGCCGGCCGTTCTCGCCCAGCGCGCGTCCGGCCGGTGACAGGCCGCTGCACACGGCCAGTGCCAGCGCCTGCGGATCGTCCGGCGAATACGTATAGCCGGTGCGGCCATGCTGCACCAGATCGCGGGTGCCGCTGACGTCGGCCGCGACGCAGGGCAGACCGCTGGCCATCGCTTCCAGCACCACGTTGGGCAGGCCTTCGCGGTGCGAGGGCAGCACCAGCAGATCGGCTGCGCGCAGATAGCGCTCGACGTCGGCACTGCGCGGCCGCAGCATGAAACGCTGGGGCGCCTGCCTGCCGAGTAGGTTTAGACGGGCGATCAGTTCGCCGTTCGGGTCCTCGCGACTCTGCGGGCCGACGGCGACCAGCAGGGCGCCGGTACCGAAGGCGTCCTGGTGCACCCACTGTGTGGCCAGCCATTCGATATTCTTGCGCGCGTCCATTACACCGGCGTACAGCGCCACCGGCACGTCGGCCGGCAGTCCGAGTTCGCTGCGCAGCGCCGCGCGGGCGTCGGCGTCGGCGGGGTGAAAGAGCGCGGTATCGACACCATTCGGCAGATAGTGGATGCGTTCGGCCGGCAGTCCGCAGTCGTTGAACTCGCGCACCAGATCGCGGCTGATCGCGACGCAGGCGTCGACCTGCCGTAGCAGCGCACGGTGCAGCCGACCGCTCAGCGTGCGGCCGATGTCGTGCAGGTCGTCGTTGGCCAGGCTGGCCTTGACGATGGACTTCAGACCGGCGGCGCGTGCCAGCGGCCCGACGATGGCGTTCGTGTAATAGGCGCCATGGCTGTGCAGCACGTCGAAGTCGTGACGGCGCCGCCAGACATAGGCGCACAGATTGGCCCACAGCCGCAGTTCGCGATGCTTGGCACCGCGTCCGGCGTAAAGACGCGTGACCGGAAAGCCATCCACCGTGTCGTGCTCGGGCAGATCGCGCCAGCGCACCGTCACGAATTCGACATGATGGCCGAGCCTTCGCAACTGCCGCGCCAGCATCAGCGCCTGCTGCGCAGCGCCACTGAACTCGGGCGGGAAATAGGTCGAGTACATGAGCACGCGCAGCGGCCGCGCCGCGGCGAGGCCGACGGGCGTGAGGTCCTGCTGGGACGGTGTGCTCGATGCGCTGTGCAGGCTCATGCGGGCCAGGGGCGGTCGGGTGCGTAATGGGCGCCTACTGTAGCCGAGCCTGCGCCCCGGCGACGAGGGAAGATGCCGCACTGCAGGGTGTTCGCCCGGTCAGCTGTCGTGCCGCGCCCGCCACGCCGCGAGGTTGATCAGCCCCCATACGCGGTGGGCAGCACGCGTGTCTCCGGCGATGAAGCGATCGCGCCAGCGGAGCACTTCCGCCGGATCGAGACCGCTACGCTCGATGGCGGCAGCGTCGCCGAGATGGCGTCGCACCAGGCGATGGTCGTGGACGCGCAACAGCGCGACGAGGTCGATATTGAAGCCGCGCTTCGGTGTATCCCAGATCGCTTCGGGTACGTGCCGCGCCAGCAGGTCGCGCAGCAGGCGCTTCTCGCGTCCGGCCTGCCAGCACCACGCTTCCGGCATCGCCTGCAGCAGGCGGCTGACGTCGGCGGCGCCAAAAGGGTGCTCGATGCGCAAGCCGGTCGCCAGCGCGGCCTGACGGATGCGGTCGTCCGGCTGCGCCTCGCCCTGCAGCACCGACAGGCGCTTCAGATGCGAACGGCCGGCCAGCGCCGCGTGCTCACGATAGAAGCGGGTGCCGGACAGATCGGCTGCGCGGCCGGTCAGGCGGGCGATGTCGGTGGCGTTGAAGCCGTTCCAGCGGATGAACAGGTCCTGCGCCACGTCGAAGCGGAACATTCGCGCGTAGCCGCCGATCAGCGGCAGTGCCTGCAAGGTGCCGGCGATGGCGCGGCGCAGCGGCGCCGGGACGCGAGCCACGTGATCATGGGCGATGCGCCGCCAGCGCGCCGGCATCAGGCCGGCCAGCGCCTCGGCACCGGTGCCGTCGAGCGCGCGGTCGGACTGCTGCACGCACGCTTCGTACAGCAGCCGCGTCGGCATGCCGGCGGGGTCGCAGTAGGGCTGTTCGGCATGCGCGTGCGCCCGCTCGAACACGGCTTCGAGCGCGTCGAGATCGGGGCGCAGCACATGGTGACGCAGGCCGAGGTGGGCGGCGATGCGCGCGGCGGTGGCGGATTCGTCCAGTGCCGCGTCGTCGAAGCCGACCGACCACGCTTCGATCGCGTGACCGCCGTGTTTCGCCAGCGCACACAGCAGGGCCGAATCGACGCCGCCGCTGAGGAAGGCGGACGGCGCGTGCGCGCCGTCCAGGCGGCGCGCGATGGCGGCCAGCAGGCGGTCATGGACTTCGTCGCAGGCGGCACGATAGTCCGTCGGCAAGGGCGGCGCTGCCGCATGCGGCAGCGCACGCACGCCGCCTCTGTCGAACAGCAGGGCGGCGCCGGCTTCGAGCGCGTAGACGCCGTCATGGATGGTGTTCGGTGCAGCGATGTCGAGGAAGCGCAGGAATTCGTCGAGCCCGCGTGCCGAGATGCCGGGCCGGCTCGGCAACTGCGCGAGCAGGGTGTCGAGACCGGTGGCGAAATGCAGGCAGCCCTGCGCGTCGCGGTGCCAGAACAGCGACACCGAGCCAGCCGGGTCGCGCGCCAGCAGCAGGCGGTGTTGTGCGCTGTCGCAGGCGGCCAGCGCGTAGCGGCCATCGGCGTCCGGCGCGACGCCGTCACGAAGCGGGTCGTTCAGCGTTTCGCCGCAGAACAGCTCGCCGGCGAGATGCAGATCAGCCGCTGCCGCTGGCGGCCGGAACCATCCCGGCGACAGCGTCAGGTGGCCGTTGCGCGGATCGAAACGTCCGTGCGCCGTCGCGTTCATGTCGATACCGCTCGGAGCCACTGACGCAGCGCGCTCATCGGGTGACCGGCGGACAGGGATTGCCGCGCCAGCGAGCGCAGTTCGCGCCGGCGAAGCGCGTCGATGCGCGCCGCGAGGTGCTGCGCCTCGGGCCACTGCGCGAGGCGGCCAAGCACGTCGATGTAGGCGCGCTGCATCGCCGAGGTGTCGCGCGACAGATTGCTGTCATGACGGCGGCGCAGCAGCGCCAGGCCCGGATGCCACAGCAGCGGGAAACGCGCGGCGCAGCGCAGCCACAGGTCGAGATCCTCGACCAGCGCGAGCGAGCTGTCGAAACCGCCGAGTGCTTCGAAGGCGTGGCGCCGCATCACGACGCTGCCGGTGGTGACGAAGTCGGCGTCGAGCAGCTTTTCGAGCGGATCGATCACCCGCGCCGCATCGCCGAAGAAGGTGGCGTCCAGATCGCCTTGCTCGAACAGCGTCCGTGCGTGCGGCCGAGTCGTGCCGTCGCCAGCGTCGTCGAACTGGCGGCAGTCGCCGAACACCATCGCCGCGTCGGGCGTCGCCTCCAGCAGCGCGAGCCGCGCCGGCAGACTGTCGGCCGGCCACAGATCGTCGGCGTCGAGGAAGGCGATGAATTCGCCGCGGCCCGCAGCGACGCCGGCATTGCGCGCGGCGGCGGGGCCGGGCGCCGGGCTGTCGATGACGTGCGCGCCGGTCGCGCGGGCGATGTCCGCGGTGTCGTCGCTGCAGTGGTTGGCGACGACGACGATGTCCGGTGCCGGCGAGAGCGGCTGGGACTGCACGCTGACGACCGCGTCGGCGATCCAGCGGGCCGCGTTGTGCGCCGGGATGACGACGCTCAGCATCGCTGCGTCAGACCGGGCGGCCGGTCAGCATGGCCAGCGCCAATGACAGGATGAGGCGGCCGCGCGCCAGCGGCGCCAGCGCGAAGGCCTGCGCGAGATCGCGCAGCGCGGCCGCGCGCTCACCGTCGCGGTAGCGCCACTTGGCGTAGTCGGCCAGCACGCCGGCCATCGCGGTGCGCCAGAACGCGCCACGGTCAGGGGACAGCAGCAGATCCCGGTTCTTGTTCATCACCTGCAGCGCGCTGCTGCGCATCACCTCGCGATTGCGGCTCATGCTGCCCGGTGCACGCAGGATGCACACCTGCGCCTCACGCACGCAGCCGAAACGGGTGATGGCAGCGAGACGCATCCACATGTCGATGTCTTCGAGACTGCGCAAGGCGGCGTCGAAACCTCCGGTCCGCGCGAACAGCGTGCGCTGCGCCATCACGGCGGAGCCACTGCCGGCGACGGTGGCGTTGGTGGCGAAGATGTCGCGCAGGATGGCGCCGTGCGCGCCGCTGTCTTCCCAGGTGCCGACCTGCCTGCCCTCGGGATCGACGATCAGCGCCGCGGTCGAGCAGAAACCGATGTCGGTCTGCGCGTCGACCAGGTCCAGCTGCGCGGCGAGCTTGCCCGGCAGCCACCAGTCGTCGGCGTCGAGAAAGGCCACCCAGTCGCCGGTCGCGGCGGCGATGCCGGCGTTGCGCGCGGCGGACAGCCCGGCGTTCTGCTGTGTCACGACGCGGATGCGATCGCCGTAGCCGGCCAGCACCGTGGCGGTGTCGTCGGTCGAGCCGTCATTGACGACGATCAGTTCGAAGTCACGAGCGGTCTGTGCCAGCACCGAGTCGATGGCGCGGGCGACACACCAGGCCGCGTTGTACGCGGGGACGACGACGCTGACGCGCGGGCCGCTCATGCGCCGGTGTCGTAGCCGAGACGGGTCTGCATCGGCGCGATGCGGTCGAGGATGCGCTCGATCAGTTCCGGGTTCTGCTGCTTCCACTTCGCCTTCGCCGGCTTGCCCTTGACGATGCTGGTCGGGCGCTGGTCCAGCGTGCGGCAGCGCTGTTCGATGTCCGGCGTGAAGTCGAGGTCGAGCCGCGCATAGACGTCGCGGAACATGTCGACCGGCCGCTCGAACAGGTCCTCGTAGCGCAGGTGTATCCAGCGGTCGGCCGGCAGTGCGGCGGCGGCGTCGAGCGCCAGCTGGTTCGCGCTGATCCACTGGAAGGCGCACACCTCCTCGATCGACGCGTGGTTGTAGGCTTGCCAGCCGGGCGCGAGGAAGAAGGCCCAGTCGGTGTACTCGCCGCCGTTGATCGCCACCGGCTCCGGGAAGTCGCCGAGGAACTGCGACAGATGGAAGTCACCGTCGGTGCGGCCGAGGCGCCAGCCGTCGATCATCGAACTGATGTTGTCGCGGCCGTCGCGCTGGATGAAGACGAACTTCGCCTCCGGGAACAGCGCGTGCAGGTAGCCGACGCGCATCACGTTGATGCAGGTCTTGTCGAGCACGCGGCCGCCGCCGAGCCGGCGGTAGAAGAAGCGCAGCGCGGCGTCGCGGTGTTCCGGCTTCGCGTGCTCGGCGCCGGCGGCTTCCGAATGCCAGCCGTTGTTGAGCGGACCGTACAGCTCGTTCCAGAACTGCGGGATTTCGAAACCGAGGTTCACCAGCTGTTTCGACGCGCCGATGGTTTCGAAGGTGACCGTGGTGCCGGAACGCGAACAGCCGACCAGGAAGACCGGCGGCTGCGGCGTCGGGCGGGTCAGATCCCACCACAGGCCGCGCGCGTCACGCTGCAGTTCGACGATGTTCTTGGCGACGATGTCCGGATCGCGCAGCTTGGCCAGTTTGTTCAGCATCGAGGTCCGTTCAGCGATTCTTCAGTGCGCCGTGCAGCTCGCCCAGCGAGGCGGCCAGGCGCACGAGGTAATGGCGGCGGCGGTTGGCCGTCAGTGACGTGGCGGCCGAGCCGAAATAGCCGAGGGCCTTGCGCACCATGTAGGCGGCCGGGCGCACGCCATCGACCTGGGCGACCGAGGACGAGCGGATGAAAGCCTTGCGCACGACGTAGCCGGTGCGCAGCCGTGCGCCATCGACGAAGTGATACTGCACCATGTCGGGTGCGTAGATCAGGCGTGCGCCGAGAGCGAGGCCGCGCTTGACCCATTCGATGTCCTCGGCGCCGCCGAGGTTGTGCCCCTGCGGGCCCAGTTCGGTCGAGAAGCTGCCGATGCGTGCGAGCCAGACGCTGCGTACGGCGAGATTGCCGCCGCCGGGAATCGCCTTGCCGGTGGGGACTTCGATACAGTCGTCGCCGAGATCGAAGCGCGGAACCGGCAGCGGATAGACCCGGTAGGGACCGGTGTCGCGCGCCCAGTCCGGCTCGCTGCCATCCCAGTCGGGCAGGATGCGGCCGCACAGCAGGTCCGCTTCCGGGTGGCGGTCGAAGGCGGCGCAGACGGCTTCGATATACCCGGCGTCGACCCGGTGGTCGTCGTCGACGAAGGTGACGCAATCGGTGGTGATGCCGGGCAGTGCGCGGTTCAGTGCATTCGACTTTCCCGGGCGGGGCTCGTGGTCGAAGTCCAGCGGGATGCCGTGTTGACGCTTTGCCAGCCAGTCCAGGGTGTCATCGGAACAGGCGTTGGCCATGACGCGTATGCGCACGTCCCAGTTCGCCGGGAGGCGGCAGGCATCGAGCGACGCCAGAGCCCGCGACAGCAGTTCACGCCTGTCGTGGGTGCAGATCAGTACCGTCAGCGTGTGCATTGCAATGGCGGGCAGGTCAGGCGACCGCGCCCGGCGCCGTCGTCGCGCTGCGGCCGCGCCGGCGGTAACCGCGCAGCGCGCCGAAGGTGTGGGCCACGTTCATGCCCTGGCGCAGCGTGCCGCGCTGACCGGTCAGCATCATCTTCATCCATTGGCCGGTATGCGACACCAGCTGACGCACGAGGAAGGGCGGCACGCCGAGCAGCTCGCGCTCGGCACGCGGCATCCGGTGCTCGCCGAAACGAAGGCCACCACGGTAGTGAAGGCGCACGAAATAGCTGCGCTTCAGGCGCCAGGTTTCGACGAAATGGTCGACCACCATGTCCGGCCGGTAGCGTAGCCTGAGCTTACGTTCGAGCAGGGCGCGGAACATGATGGCGTCCGAGCCGCCACCGATCACGTTGCCGATCCGGTCGAAGCGCTTGTCGAAGCGCAGCGTCGGGTCGTCACGGAAAATGCGCATGTCGTAGGCAACGTTGGCGGTCCACACCGGTGTCGTATCGTCCTTGATCCAGAACGCGTCCGGGCCGTGATTCACTTCTGCCAGAAAGCCGAGCAGGTCGTCCTCCAGCCAGTGCGGACGTTGCCCCGGCGCGAAGCTCACTTCGACGCGGCCGCCAGCGCACTGCGCGCCTTCGACGGCGATCGCATGGTGAGCCGCAGCGACCAGACCCGGATGCGGCAGTTCGTCGTCGTCCATGAAAATGAGGATGTCGCTGTCCATCGCTTCGGCGAGTGCGCGGTTGCGCGCGGGCACGATGCCCTGCGTCGATTCGGTCACGTAGCGCAAGGGCGCACCGGGCTGGGCGGCCAGCTTCTCCAGTACGGCCAGCGTGTCGTCGCTGCTGTTGTTGTTCACCACCAGGATTTCGAACGGAACGTCTGCCTGCTGGGCGCGCATCGCGGCGACCAGCGCATCGAGGCGATCGGCGCGGTTGTATGTGCAGAAGGCGAAGCTGATCATGCGGTCATCCCTGTTGTTTGCCCGCCCGGTCGCCGCGCATGACGCGCAGCAGCGCGCGATGCAAAGGCAGCGGCAGCAGTGCGGGCAGCATGTAGAGCCAGTCCTTCGGGCGGCCGTAGCCGCTGGCCATGACGGCCCGGAACAATGAGCGGGCAGTCTCCGTGTCGCCCTTCCAGTAACTGACGTAGCCGCGGTGCAGCAGCTCGCCGCTGGTCAGTGCGCGAACACGGCTCCGGCCAAGCTGCTGCGCGATGTCCGGGTGCGCGGCGAGAAATTTTTGCTGCGCACGCAGGTGGTTGAAGGCGATGCGCGAGCGGTTCTTGGTGATCTGCTCGCCATCGTGGAAGTGATAGAAGGCCAGCACCTCGGGCACACGGACCAGAGGCATCACGCTGCCCAGCCGCAGCCACAGGTCGTAATCCATGCACGAACTGAGCGCGGTGTCGAAGGCGCCGTGGCGGCGGATGGCCGCCATGCCGAGCATGGCGCCGTGGATGGGCCAGCGGCAGCCGCCGAGCAGTTTCTCGATCTTGTCCGGCGTTTCGTATTCAGGCGGCACGAAGGGCTGGCTGCCCTCGCGGCCGACGCCGATGTTCTGCCAGCCGCAGTAGGCGAGCGCTTCGTCTTCGCGGCCGGCCAGCGCGGCCGACATGCGTTCCAGAAATTCCGGGCGCCAGGTGTCGTCGGAATCGAGAAAGGCCAGCAGACGGCCGCGCGCCTGCGCGAGCCCGGTATTGCGCGCCGCGGCGGCGCCAGCGTTTGCCTGCTGCAGCGGCACGATGCGCGGGTCGGCGGCGGCCAGCGCCTGCATCAGTTGCCAGGAGTCGTCGCGCGAGCCGTCGTCGACGATGATCAGTTCCCAGTCGCCGCGCGTCTGCGCCTGCACGCTGGCCACGCTCTGCGCGAGGTGGCGGGCGCCGTTGTAGCACGGCATGACGATGGAGATGGCAGGCGTCACGCCGCGTTGCTCCGCAGGACTGGAGGCGACAGGGTTGCGGAAGGGGCGAAGGACGGTCGGACGGCGGCGGTCACGGTAGGTGGGCGGATGCGCGAAACTCTTGAGCGTCCCGGAATGCTAGCAGCGCTTGCCGATAACGGCTCTGGTATACGTCACGGCCCGCGGCGGTGACGTCGACGCCCCAGGTAGGCGCCCCCTCCGACATCAGTTGTGCGGCCATGTCGCGGTTCACCGCCACCGCGTAGTGCGAACCGTCGTAGGTGTTGTCGGTTCGCGCCGTCTGCTCGCCGGGCAGCGAGAAGTCGATCAGGCGCGGGAAGTGCCGGGCGGTCGCGTACAGCGCGTCGAGATAGCCGTCCAGCAGGCCGTGGCGCTCCATTTCGTCGATGCGCCAGGCACTGACCGGCGGCACGTAGGCGAGCACGCGGGCGTCCGGAAAGCGGCGAGCCAGCTCGCCGTACAGGCGCGCGTTGGCGCTGTCGAACGGAATCGACGGGCGACGCCGGGCGTCGCTGCGCTGCAGGCCTTCCGCGCTGCGGAAGCGCGCCGGGTCGAAGGCGGGGGCGTCAGCGCGGATGACACAGTCGAAGTTGCGGTCGTAGTAGCGCGGCGTGCCGGGCTGGGTCAGCGCCTGCCAGGACAGCGCAAGGCTGCCGGCCGACAGGTAGTCCGCCAGCACGCCGGGCGGCGGGCGCAACTCACGGACGAAGTCCGGAATCGACGGCGGATCGCGCCCTTCGCGCAGGAAGTTGAAGCCATCGACGCCAACAACCACCAGTTTCGGCCGCATGCCGAGGTGGCGCAGGTAGTCGGCGTAGGCGACGAATTCCTCGATCTGTCCGCTGGCGAAGGACAGGTTGAAGCAGCGGTGCGGCGAGAAGGCGTCACCCGGCATCAGCGTGCCGCGCGAGCTGCCGAAGATCACGCAGTCGTAATCGGCCAACCGGCGCCGCAGCAGGTTGATCTTGGACAGGCGCTCGTTGAAGTGCGGATTGACGCCGCTGAAGCGGTTGCCGCTGAAATGCCACAGCGGATCGACCGCCGCATTGATGGCGAAGGCGAGGGCGCAGACCGCCGCCGCGCTGAGTGCCGTCAGGGCCATGTAGCGGCGGAAGGAGATCTGCGGTCGGCTCATGTGCGTCAGAACTGGAAGTACAGAAACTCGCTGACGCGATTCAGGTGCAGCAGCGCGAAACCGAAGGCGCAGCCCGCGCAGATCGCCGTCAGCCGGGTCGGTCGCCAGGCCAGCCTCGCCGCCTGTGCGCGTTCGAGCGCGGGCTCGAAGCGCGCCATGATCTGCTGCGAACTCGGTGCCAGCCAGACGATGGCAAGCAGGCCGGCGATCCAGAAGGGCGCATGACCGGACGGGTCGAAGGCGGTGACCGGCACACCCTGTGTCACGCTCAGACCGGCCGCCTTCAGCGCGGCGGTGAGCTGCCAGGCCAGCGGCCAGTTGGCCGGCACCTGCAATGCGGCCTGGCCGCGCATCGCGTCGATCATTCGCCAGGCAGCGTCGAAGTCGCTGGCGCGGAAGAACACCCAGGCCAGCACGACGGCGACGAAGGTGAGCGCCGCGCCGGCGAGGCGTTCGGCGCTGCCGGCCGGGCGAGCAAGGATGCGCGCACGCAGTGTGCGCCAGCCGTGATTCGCGCACAGATAGACCCCGTGCAGCGCACCCCAGACGACGAAGGTCCAGCCGGCGCCATGCCACAGGCCGCCCAGCACCATGGTGAGCAGCAGGTTGATGTAGCGGCGCAGCGGCCCGCGCCGGTTGCCGCCCAGCGCGAAGTACAGGTAATCGCGCAGGAAGCGCGACAGCGTCATGTGCCAGCGCCGCCAGAATTCGATCATGTTCGCGGCCTTGTAAGGCGAATCGAAATTCAGCGGCAGGCGCACGCCGAACATGCGCGACAGGCCGATCGCCATGTCGGAGTATCCGGAAAAGTCGAAGTAGAGCTGCAGCGTGTAGGCCAGAGCACCGCACCAGGCTTCGACGATGCCGGGCTGCACGCCATTGCCTGCGGCCGAAAAAACCGGCGCCACGTATGCCGCGATGCCGTCAGCCAGCACCACCTTCTTGAACAGCCCGATGATGAACATCGTGCCGCCGACGGCGACGTTCTCCCAGCTGAAGCGGTAGGTCGCCGCGGCGGCGAACTGCGGCATCATTTCCTTGTGATGTAGCACCGGCCCGGCGATCAGGTGCGGGAACCAGGTCACGAACAGGCCGTAGTGAATCGGGTTGCGTTCCTTCACTTCGCCGCGGAAGGCGTCGACCAGGAAGGCGATCTGGGTGAAGGTGAAGAAGGACACGCCGAGCGGCAGCACGATGTGTTCGAGCTGCCAGCCGAAGTCGCCGACCGCGTTCGCGCTGTTCACGACGAAGTTCGCGTACTTGAACCAGCCCAGCAGCGCCAGGTCGGCGACGATGCCCAGCCACAGCAGACGCTTTGCGCGTGCCATCGCGCCGGCCGCATGCGCCGAGGAGATGGCCGAACCGACCGTGAAATTGAAGGCGATCGAGGCGAGCAGCAGCAGGACGTGTATCGGTTCCCACCAGCCGTAGAAGGCGAGCGAGGCGATGAACAGCCAGCCCGCGGCGATGCGGCGGTTTGCGCGTGCAAGCAGGAAGAAACCGGAGAAGCTCAACGGCAGGAAAACAAGCAGGAATTCCCACGAGTTGAACAGCATTCCGGCTCAGCCCCTTCCGTGCAGAAGCCGGCGCAGTGTCGCCGGCCAGCCCACGTCGTTGGTGCCGGCGGCCAGCTTGCGCATGAAGCTGCCGGCGCCGTCCGTGTTGTACAGCGTCAGGCGGCGCAGGCCGTAGAGATCGCCGTCGCGCAGCGCCCAGCCGGTGCGCGTGGTGCAGGCGCCAGCATAGCCTGCGTCGCGCACGGCGGCAGCACAGCGCGCGTCCCAGGCGCCGTAGGGGTAGGCGAAGCTGCGCACCGGCTTACCGGTGATGTCTTCCAGCACAACGCGCGAATCGCGCAGCTCGCTGGCCAGTGCGCCGTCCTCGAGCGCGGGCAGGCGGAGGTGATTCACCGTGTGCGAGCCGATCTCGATGCCCGATTCCGCGAGGGCACGCAATTGCGCGCGGTCAAGCAGCGTCAGCGGTGGCCGGTTTTTGGCGCCCCAGCGGGGCGCTTCACCGATCGAGCCGGTCACGATGAAGCAGGTGGCCCGCATCTGCCGTTCGCGCAGCAGATCGAAGGCGGCCAGATTGTCGGCGTAGCCGTCGTCGAAGGTGATAACCGCGACCCGGCCCTGCCAGCGCGATGGATCGACCAGCAGTTCGCCCATGGTCGGAGTCGCCCAGCCACCGGCCGCAAGGATGTCCATCTGCGCGCGGAACTGCTGCATGGACACCGCCCACGGCCAGTCCGGCCGGCCGCTTCCCGCGGCCACCGAGTGGTACATCAGCATGACGGGGCCGTGCCCACCGGCCCGGCGCAGAAGCAGGCGCGAGACCGGATCGCTCATTTGCGCGGCTCCGCACGCAGGAAGGGGATCTTCGCCTTCCATTTCTGCCGCTCGCCGGCCAGCGCTCCGATCGGCAGGAAGAGGAAACACAGCCCGTAGACGGCCGCGCTGCAGCCGCCGACGACGATCAGGTGCAGCAGCTCCGGCAGATTGCGCGCGTAGTGCTCGAGCGGCAGTGCGACGGCGACCATCAGGACGGCCAGCAGCAGCGCCGGCATCAGCGCGCCGAACAGTTCGCGCCAGCGCGTGTCGAGGCAGCGCGAGGCCAGCCAGTACATATGCGTGGCGTTATAGACGGCGACCGCGATCAGCGCCGCCGCGACGCCGTTCAGTCCGTACTCGAGGCCAGCCAGCGTGGCGCCGCCGGTCAGCAGCAGCAGCGCGATCTGCACCTTCAGTTCGCGGTGCAGCCAGTTGCGTGCGGCCAGTACCGCCCCGCACAGGTTGGCGATCATCAGGAAGGGGCTGGCGATGGCCAGCAGCGACAGCGGCCCGGCGGCTTCGATCCAGCGCGCGCCGTACAGCACGTTCATCATCGGCGCCGCCAGCAGGTGCAGCAGCACATAGAACGGCGCCGCGTACACGGCGACCAGCCGGATGCTGTGCAGGAACATGTGACGCGACTTCGCGTCGTCGTGCTGCTCCCGCGCCAGGGCGCGGAACAGCACCTGATAGACCGAGCCGACGATGAACATGTTGGGCATGCGCACCAGGCTGTCGGACTTGTTGAACAGACCGACCGCGCTCATGCCGAGCGTGCGGCCGAGCACGAAGTTCGACGCCTGGTTGCGCAGATACACGACGATGTCGTTCACCGACACCAGAAAACCGTAGCGCGCCAGTTCTCGCCCGCGTGCGAACTCGAAGCTCAGGCCAGGCCGCCAGCGCGCAATGAATGCCAGGGCGGTGGCATTGGCGATCGATCCCGCCATGCCGCCGAGCACCAGACTCCAGACGCTCCAGCCGGCAAAGGCCAGCCCGATGCTGGTGCCGCTGGCTACGAACAGCGTGATGACGCGGGCGACGGTCTGTGCCTTGAAGCGCATTTCCCGATGCAGGATGCTGTTCGGCAGATTGACCAGCGGGCGCGTGATGAAGGTGAGTGCCGACACGCGCAGCAGCTGCTCGTAAAGTGGCGTGTCGTACCAGCGGGCGAACCAGGGTGCGGCGCAGAAGAACACCGCGTAGATGGCGATGCCGATCAGCAGCTGCAGCGTGAACACCACGTCGTAGTCGTGCTTCGTGGCCTCCTTGGCGCGCACCAGCGCCTGACCCATGCCGCCGCCGGAGACGAAGCCGGCCAGGCCGGTGAACACCTGTATCGTCACCAGCATGCCGAATTCGGCCGGCGCGAGCAGGCGCGCCAGCACGATGCCGAAGGCGAAGGTGAGTATCTGGATGCTGGTGTTGCCCAGGAAGAGCCAACCGACGCTGTGTCTGAAGCTGTGACTGGCGGCCATGCGGGCGAATGAAGGGGCAGGTTCCGGAAGGTCCGCCTCTGCGGCGGGAGTGAGCGCGAAAGTATCGCATCAGACGGGGCCGATGCCTTGCACACCCTGTCACGCCGTGACGCAGGCCAGCGTTGCCGGTCTGAAGCCAAGCGTTAGCTGCGTCGCTGTTCGCGCCACGCTTCGCGTGGTCTACTGTTCGACCTTGTGACCTACCGGAGAGACCTTGCATGCTTTCGTCGATCCCGCGATCCCCAAGCTTCCCTCGCTGGCGCTACCTTGTCTGGATGCTTCCGCTGTTCGTCTTCTCCGCAGACGTCGCGGCGCGCCGGAACGAGACGACCAACTGGACGGATCAGGACTTCGCGTTGTATCCACCGTTCTGTCGCGCGCGTATCGAACGCGAGCCGAAGGAACTTGTGGATTACTGGACGCAGCGACTGGGCCCCAAGAACTACCTGCACATCCACCACTTCTGTTTCGGGCTGAAGGCGCTGAATCTGGCTTACGCCAATCTGAACAACAAGCAGCAGCGCGAGTTCATGGCCAATGCCGTGGTCGGCAACTTCAACTACATCATCGACAGCACGGAAAGAACCTTCTATCTGCGACCGGACGCCTACGTGAATCTTGGCCGCGGCCACCAGCTCCGCGGGGAGTACGACATTGCACGGCAGAAGTTCTACGAGGCGCTCAAGCTCAATCCCAAGCTGGTCGACGCCTGGGTCGCGATGAGCGACATGTACTACCAGGCGGGCAAGAAGTCGGATGCGCTGTCGGTGCTCATGCAGGCGAGTGAGTACTGCGGCGAGAACAAGAAGATAGACCTGCGCATCGCCGAGATGCGTGCCGCCGGAATCAAGCCGGCGGCGATCGAGGTGGTGCCCGTTCCCAAGCCCAAGCCGGCGGAAGCGCCGCCGGCTGCAGAGGGCGCCGCGGCTCCGGAAGCGGCGCCGGCCGCCGAGTCGGCGCCCGCATCGGAGCCGGGCGCGACGACGGCGCCCGCGGCTGAGCCAGCGCCCGCAGCGGCCGAGTAAGCCTCCTCAGTCGGCGCGCAGCCGCCTGAGCAGCAGCGCCAGGTGGCCTGCCCGCGGTGCCAGGCGCAGCGATCGGATGAAGTCTCGCCAGAATCCGGGCGCGGCACCTTGCGTCGCCCAGCAGCGGTCGAACAGGGCATTGCCCAGCGCGCGCCCGAGCAGTCGGCGATGTTCGGCTTGCAGCAACGGCTGCAGCCGCTCGAACAGCGCGCGTTTCATTTCCACGTCGTGCTCGTGCATGCGGCTGGCCAGCGCGGCCTGTGAGAAATAGCTCTGACCGTCACGCCGCCACTGGTAGAGCGGCCGATCGACCAGCACGCAGCGCAGCCCACGTGCCGCCGCCTCAAGCGCCCAGGCCGATTCGGGCCAGTGGTCGTTGCCCATCGGGCTGACCGCATCCAGGACGGTGCGCCGGAAAACCGGATGCTGGAATGCAGCCGGCACGCCGAGCAGCAGCGCCGCAAACAAGCGACCATCGAACGTGATGACGCATTCGTCTCCGGCGCGGGCGTTCGCGAGGCGCAGCGTTCGTCGTGTCGCGCTCCGCTGTCGCAGATTGACGTCTTCTGCCTCGTCGCCGAACGCGTCTACGCCGATGAAGGCCACGTCGGCGTCACGCAGCGCCTGTGTGGCGGCGGACAGGGCTTCCGGCGCCAGCCTGTCGTCGTCGTCGAGCTGGGCGATCAGTTCTCCGCGGGCGGCGGCGAAGCCGCTGTTGCGCGCAGCGGCGACGCCGCGCGGCTGATCGTGGCGGACCAGGCGCAGCCGCCCGTTGACGACGGCTTCCAGCGCAGCGGCATCGATCGGCGGCGTCGAGCCGTCGTCGACCACCACCACTTCCCAGTCGGTACAGGTCTGTGCGGCGATCGAGGCCAGCGCCTCGCGCAGCAGTGCGGGCCGGTTGTACGTCGGTATCACCACCGACACGCGCGGCGCGGCGTTGTCTGAGATTGCGCTCATGTCCGCCAGGCCGCGACGCGATGGCGCAGCGCCTGCCGCCACTCGCCACGCTGTCGCGCCAGCATCGCGGTGCCGATGTAGGCGTCGCGCAGGGCACGCCGGGCCGCCGGCAGTGCCCTGGACATGTCTGCTGCGCGCAGATGGGCGCACAGTTCCCGCAGCGCCTGGATGTCGCCGCGCGCCTGCTCGTAGCGGTCGCCCGAGGTGTTGTTGGCGTGCTGGCGGTAACTCACCAGCGTTTCCGCCTGATAGAGGAAGGGGGCGTGCGCGGCCGTGCGCAGCCACAGGCTGTAGTCGTCGGCCCAGAAGCCGCGCTGTGGCAGGAAGCCGCCGGCCGCCTCGTAGGCGCTGCGGCGGACCATCACCAGCGAGGCACTGAGAATGAAGTTGCCGTGCAGCAGCGCGTCGAGGATGCGGCCGCTGCCGCGCAGACCGTAGCCCGAACCGGTGGCGGCCAGCAGCTTGCCGTCAGCGTCGATGCGCCGGTGATCGCAGTAGGTGGCACCGGCGTCCGGAAAGCGCTGCATCAGGTCGACCTGGCGCGCCAGCTTGTCGACGTCCCACACGTCGTCCTGGTCGATGAAGGCAATCAGTTCGCCGCCAGCAGCGTCGGCGCCCGTGCGACGTGCGTGCGCCTGGCCGTGATTGGTCTGCGACACGAGCGTGATCCGGTCGCCGTAGCGCTGCAGCAGCGCAGCGCTGCCATCGGTCGAGCCGTCATCGACGACGACGACGCGCGCCGCGGGCAGACGCTGCACGAGCACCGAATCGAGGGCTTCGGCCAGATGTGCTGCGCCGTTGAACACCGGCATGACGACGCTGATCGACGGCGCAGCCATGGCGACTCAGCGTTGAGGTCGCGCCACGAAGGCGAATTGCTGCGGCTTGAATTCGGCCAGCCAGCGATCGAACAGGCGGAATGCGAGGCGGCGCAGCGGTGACGGCGACCACCATGACTCGTTGATGCCCTCGACGGTATCCACCCGGTAGCCGCAGTCCTCGATCATGCGCAGCGCGCTCTTGCGGGTGAAGAAGCGCAGGTGGGTGCGGTCGCGCACGCCGCGGCCTTCGTAGCGGAAATCTCGCTCGAACAGCATGTGCTCGACGTTGTCGACGTGCAGCAGATTGGGCAGCGAAATGATGACGACGCCGGCCGGCGCCAGCCAGCGCTGCGCCAGTTCGAGCGTGTGCCACGGCGCTTCCATGTGCTCGAGCACGTCGTTGAACACGATGGCGTCGAAGTGGCCGTCGGGCAGCGCGCAGCCTGCCGCCATCGGCTCGGCGAGCACGTGGTCGAGCCGGGTTGCTGCCAGCGCGGCGGCGTCGGCGGCCGGCTCGATGCCCCATACCTCGATGTCACGCACCTGTTTCAGCGCGTGGCCGAAGGCACCGGTATGGCAGCCGACGTCGAGCAGCCGGCGCGCGCATGCGGGCACGAAGCGCTGCATTTCGCTGCGCGGGGAATCGGGGTAGCGCTGGATGTCGCTCACGGATCAGAAGTCGAAATAGATGAAACGCTGCGTGCTGCCGCCGAAAATTACCACACACAGTATCGCGGCCGCATAGACGCCACCGCGCAGCAGCGGGGTCACCCGCGACCAGCGTTCGAGGCCGCTGGCGCAGGCGCTGACGATGCGTGATTCGAGCAGCACCAGCACGCAGGTGAGCAGGGTCAGCAGCCACACATAGCTGCGCACGGTCGGCGGACTGGCGTCGCTGCCGGCCAGCCCGGCCATGCGGGCGCACATGTCGAAGGCCTGTGTGGTCGATGCGGCGCGGAAGAACACCCAGGTGATCCAGACCACCACCATGCTGCAGCCCCAGGCGAGCACCGCATAGGCGGAGCGCCCGCTGGCGGACTGCGGCTTTGGCAGCCAGGGCTGGACGACGCGGTGCGCCACCAGCCAGGTGCCGTGCAGGAAACCCCAGATGACGAAGGTCCAGGCGGCGCCGTGCCACAGGCCGCCGAGCACCATGGTGATCATCAGATTGGCCAGCGTGCGCGCGTAGCCGGCGCGGTTGCCGCCGAGCGACACATAGAGGTAATCGCGCAGCCAGCGCGACAGCGTAATGTGCCAGCGCTGCCAGAACTCCTGTGGGCTGCGGCTGATGTAGGGGTAGCGGAAATTGCGCGGCAGGTCGACGCCGAAGCCGCGCGCCAGACCGATCGCCATTTCGCTGTAGCCCGAGAAGTCGAAGTAGATCTGCAGCGCGAAGGCGGTCACCGCCAGCCAGGCGGTGGCGGTGTCCAGCCGCGACGGATCGGCCCACAGTTCGTCGGCCAGACCGGCGAAGTTGTCGGCGAACAGTATCTTCTTGATCAGCCCGCCCATGAAGATGAGCGCGCCCACCTTCAGATCGCGCGCCTGCAGCGGCCCGAGGCGCTCCAGCTGCTCGACCAGTTCCGACGCACGGAGGATGGGGCCGGCCACCATGTGCGGGAAGAAGCTGATGTACAGCCACCACGAGCGGAAGGAAATGCGCGTGGTCCACTCGCCGCGATAGACGTCGATCATCACCGACAGCATGTGGAAGGTGTAGAAGCTGATGCCCAGCGGCAGCGCCCAATGCGTCCAGTGGCTGTCGAGGCCGGTGTCGGTGTGGCCGGCGAAGGCGGCGACGGCGATCGCCGTGTCGATCAGCATGCCCAGGTACTTGATGCCGCCGAGCAGCGCCAGATTGAGCACCAACGCGACCACCAGCGTGCGCTTGCTGCGCGTGCGAGACAGCGCGCTGTAGAACAGGTAGTTGATGCTGACCGACAGCACCAGCAGGATCAGGTAGGCCGGTTTCCACGAGGCGTAGAAGATGAGGCTGCCGGCCAGCAGCACGACCGCGCGCTGCGGCTGCGTGCGGCACAGGCCGTAGATCGCCAGCAGTGCGGCGAGAAAGACGAAGAAGACGGGCTGGCTGAAGATCATCGTGCGGTGTCCTTGCGCCAAGCTGCGCCCAGTGCGGCGCTGTACAGGCGGGCGCCGCCGTCGTTCAGGTGACCGGGGTCGGCGAAGTGGTCGGGTTCGAGTGCTGGTACATCGACCCGGAGCCAGCGCGCGCCGAGCGCTTCCAGCGCCGGTGTGACGCCGGCGTAGGGGCCGGCTGCGGCGCCGGGGCCGAAGGCCGATTCGCGGCCGAACAGCGGCGTGGCGATCAGGTGTACGCGCACGCCTGCCTTGACCAGGCGATCGACCAGCCTGTGCATCGCATCGACCATGCGCGGATCAGGTGGCGCACGCGTGCCCGCCTCCTGCGCCATCAGCTGTTCGCGGTTCTGGAAGCGGCCCTTGAAGCCGGCGCGGTAACCCATGTTCTGCGCGGCGCCGCCGCCCACCGGTTCCACTTCGCCGACCGTCGCCTCGGCGAAGCGCAGCAGTTTGTCCGGTTCGCGCAGTTGCCGCAGATTGCCGCTGTAATACCAGGTGCGCAGCAGCGATCCGAACAGTTCGGCATGGAAGCCGCCGTCGAGCAGCGCGTCGCGCTTGGCGAGAAAGCCGTAGTAGCCGAGCGAGTCCTCGTGCTGGAACAGCGTTTCGTCCAGCGTGATCAGTACGTCACTGGGGCGGGCGCCGGCTTCGAGCAGGCGGTCGGCCACGCCGTGCAGCACCAGTGCGTTGGCACCCGGCATGCCCAGGTTGAAGGCGCGCACGCCGCTCGGCGATCCGGCCGCGGCGAGCAGGGCGTCGGGCGCGATGCCATTGTCGGCGCGGCTGTTGCCGAGCACCAGCAGCGATGGCCGGGCGTGTTCGACAAAATCGATCTTGTCGGTGGCGCGACCGACCGCGAACACGGCGCGGTAGCGTTGCAGTACCGCGTCGCTGTGCAGCGCCAGTTCGAAGCAGGCCAGCAGGGCCAGTGCAATCCAAGCCGCCGGACCGAGCGCGGCCGTCCATCCTCTGTTCATCGGGATACCCAGGCGCGAAGTTGATCTATCCATCCGGCGGCTGGCGCGCGCGTGCCTTCGCCCTCGACGGTGAGTGTGCGGCGGCTGCCGTCGGCCAGTGTGACGGTCGCCTCGACCGCCAGCCGGTCGTGCGGGTAACGCAGCGCCAGCCGGCGGCCGGGCAACGCGATGTCGGCGACGATGCCGTCGGGCTGTTCGGTCACCTGGGCGTCCATCGGCGGCAGCGTGCCCAGGCCCGGGCGCAGCACGACCAGGAAGCGGTCTTCCAGCGCCGGCGCGGCGGGCGAAATCTCCAGTCGCCAGGCGCCCGGATCGAGATCGGCCGGGCCGCGCGCGATATTGGCGGCCAGCGTGCCGTTCTCGTCGAAGTTGCGGCCGTCGACGAAGAACTCGAAGCCCTTGCCGCCGATCGGCACGATGCGCGCGTCGCGCGGGTAGAGCACCTCGCCCTCCAGCCGCGGCAGGCCGGCGACCTGCATCACCGGCGCGCGTTCGATCACGAAGCGCCGGCCGTCGATGCGCGGCGCCTCGGCGCTGTGCAGCAGCCAGCGCTTGGCGAACTCGGCGCGCGTCGATTCCAGCGTGTCCTGCACGACCAGCATGTCGGCCGCCCGGTCATAGACGAAGATGCGCCAGGCGCGCTCGACCCGCCGCGTGCGGTGGTGGAAGCTGTGGGCGCCGGTCTGCGCGCTGGTGTAGGCGGCGGTGATGTCGGCCAGCGCGATCAGCAGGTCGTCCTGCTCGACCACGCGCACCATGCGGCCGGTGTGGAAGTCGTCGTACTTGCTGCGCCAGTCCTCGATATCCATCGGCGCGGCGTGCAGGTCCCAGCCGGAACCGACACGGCGTTGGCCGCCGTCGTTGGCGATGGTGCGCGGCTTCTTGTTCTGGCGCGCCGGCATCGGCAGCGTGTCGGCCGGGTCGGTCACCGTCAGCGTGTTGTGGGCGATGGTCTGGTAGTGGTAGTTCAGATGGTGGTCGGTGCCGTAGCCGCAGTAGCAGCCGCTGTCCAGGGCCAGCGGCGCGCCCTTGTACAGCGTGAAGCTGCCCTGGTCGAGATGGCTGTGCGACCAGTAGTTGTCGCCCGCCTTGAAGCTCAGGTGGGTGGCGTCGTCGCGCCAGCTGCTGCGGACGAGCAGCCAGCCGAGGCCGTCGGCGTAATGGGTGAGCGGCTGCGCCTGCACCGCGGCGGGCGAGTACAGCGTGGCGTCGGTGAGCGGACCCCAGGGCCAGGAGGTCGGAGCCGGCTTGCCGTCGGGCTTGCCGTACAGCGTGTAGGCGGCCGCGTGGCGGTATTCGAGCGCCAGCGCCAGTGCGTCGTCCACCGCTCGGCGGCCGAAACGGCCGTCGCCGATCTTGACGCTGCTGCCGTCCGGCAGCTGGCGCATGACCAGGAAGTCGAGGAAGCCGCGCAGCGCCGGCTCCTGCCGGAACAGGTCCTCGCCGGTGGCCGATCGCCACATGGCCGGCAGCTGATAGATGGCCTGGCCGATGCCGATGCCGACGTATTCGTTGCCTTCGTGCCAGCCGCCGTTGCGCCCGCCGATCTGCCGCCACACCGGCAGCACGCGGTTGATCCAGTAGTCGTAGGTGAAGGCCATCACCGGCGCGGCGCGCGGATCGTCGCCGTGGATGGACAGCGCGCACGCCATCAGCGCCTGGAAGGGCGCGTTGTACAGATAGACGTTGTACGGCGACAGCGCCTCCATCCGGATGACGCGGATCTGGTGATTGCAGGCCTCGATCACCTTGTCCTTCAGCTTCGGCATCAGCTCCGGCGGCACGCGGTCGTGCAGCCAGTCGTAGACCTGGGCGATCGGCTTGGTCTGCGCGTGGCCGCGCCAGTTGGGCTTCATGCGGACGACGCGCTCGACGATGACGCGCACATCCTGCGTTTCCGGCGCCAGCACCGCCGCCTCGATGGCGGCGCTCAGATCGCCGCTGCCGCCCTTGGCGCGCCTGACGAGCTGAGCGATGTAGTCAGGGTTGTCGGCGCGCAGGCGGGCGATATCGCCCGCTGACGGGTAGGGCAGGCGCGGATGCGCGTGGCGGAAGCCGGGCAGGGCGGGCACTTGCAGTTCCTCGGGCAGCGGCAGCGTCGGTTTGCTGCGCGCGGAGGCGAGTACGGTCGGTGGCGGCGTGCGTGCGAGCGACCACACCGCGCTGGCGCTGCTCAGCAGCAGTGCAGCGACCAGCGTGAACGCCAGTCGCGGGCGCACCGGCGAGCGCGGCCGCGGCGCCTCACCGGCTGCCGGCGCCAGATGCCGGACCGTCAGCACGGCGCCGGCCAGCGCCATCGCAACCGTGGTGATGTCGGGCGTGCGGCCGGGCACGTACTGCTGCATCCATTCCAGACCGAAGGCAAGGCCGCCGCAGCTGAGCACGATGCCTGCGGCGGCGCCGCGTCCGGCGCCGGACAGTCGGTGCAGCGCCGCCGCCAGTGCGACATAGGGCCAGAAGGTGTCGATCAGCACACTCAGCCCCTGCATCGGATTGTTCAGGTGGGCGACGAAGGGCGTCCAGTTCAGTTGCCGCAGGGCGCCGGGCTCAGGTGTCAGTTCGACGATGGACAGCGCCAGCACCATGGCCAGCGCCGCCAGCGCCGGGCGCGCCGGTTTGAGACGGCGCGGCAGTGCCAGCCCGAACAGCAGGCCGGCCGCCGCGCCGGCCAGTGCTTCGGCCGACAGCTGGCGACTGATCACCGCCACCTTGAGCAGCAGCACTGCCAGCACGAACAGCCACAGAAAGCGCGTCAGCGACGCCGTGCGCTGGCGGGCGTCGCGCGCCAGCAGCGCGAGGGCGAACAGTGCCAGCGCGTAGCCAGCCATGCGCGCGAAATCGAAGCTGGCCGGATCGCCCAGTGTGGCTGCCAGCGGTGCGAGGCCGTTGCGCAGGGTGCCGAGGTCGAGCGAAGGCACGAAGGGCGACAGCTGCGACAGGGCCCAGCCGGCAATGGCCGCGAGGGCCAGATCGGCGTCGCGCGTCGGCTGGAAGCTGCGCGCGCGCCAGGCCTGCAGGCGGGCAACCAGGCGCCAGCGCGGCGTCAGCAGTGCGGCGATCGTGGCACCGACCAGCCCGCCGGCGGTGTTCAGTATGAAGTCGGCCAGCGAGGGCACCCGCTGCGGCAGATGCGCCTGCGCAGCTTCGACCCCGAAACTGAGGGCGGCGGCGAACGCCGTCGCCAGCGCGATCGACAGCAATGCCGGCCAGCTTCGCGTGAGCCAGCGCAGCCCGATGCCCAGCGGTATGTATATGAGGGCATTGACGACCAGATCGGGCGCCGACAGCGCCTTCGTGTTCCACACGCCGAGAAAGGCCAGCGCGTCGGCGGTCGGTCGCCAGCCGGTGAACGGGTAGAGGCTGCCCCACAGGATCAGCGCGGTATAGACGACGCATGCCGCGAGGACGTTCCGGGTGTGGCGCGCTTCGAAGGGCATGGATGGAGGCGAGGGGGCTGGCTGACGGAGGACGTGCGCGGCGATTATCCGGACCGGCACCGGCGGCCGATAGGGGGTGGCGGCGGCTTGTCGCTGCCGGAAGTGCCATCAGTCACGATCGGCGGCGGGCCGGAACGCGAGTCGGCGGCCGGTCTGTGCGAAAGTGCGCACCCGGAGGAGGGGACGATGTACGAGCTTTGCGGGGCATTGCTGCTGTGGGCGGTGGCGCTTTACTGCGTCAGGCGCGATCTTGCGCGCGCCTGGGCCGAGCCCTGCCTGCGCCACCCGGTCATGGTGTTCGAGGGCGACGACTGGGGTTACGGCCCGCTGGAACAGGCCGATGCGCTGCGCGACATCGCGCGCGTGCTGTCGGCGCATGCCGATGCGCAGGGCCGTCACCCGGTGATGACCCTGGGCGTCATCCTGGCCGGCCCGGACGACGCCCGGCCGGACGAGGCCGAAGCCTGCGTCGCACTGGACGACGTCCGGCTGGCGCCCGTGCTGGCGGAAATGCGCGCCGGCGTGGCGCGCGGGGTGTTCTCGCTGCAACTGCACGGCATGCAGCACTATCACCCTGCAGTGCTGGACAAGGCCTGCGCGCAGGATCCGGCGCTGCAGGCGTGGCGACGCCAGCCCTTCCCGGCCACTGAAGACCTGCCGTCGCCCTTGCAGAGCCGCTGGACCGACGCCTCCAGCCTGCCGTCGCAGGCGCTCGAAAGGACCGACATCGTCAGTCGCGCGACGGCCGAGGTATCGACTTTCGCCCGCATCTTCGGCGTGATGCCTGCGGTGGCCGTGCCGCCAACCTTCGTCTGGAACGATGCGGTGGAGGCCGCCTGGGCGGCGGCCGGCGTGTGCGCACTGGTCACGCCGGGCGAGCGCTACGAGCGGCGCGGCGCCGACGGCCTGCCGGTCGATAGCGGCCGGCTCTACCGGAACGGCCAGCGCTGTGCTTCCGGGCTGACGGCGCTGGTGCGCGACGATTACTACGAACCGGTGCGCGGCCACCGCGCCGACCGCGGGCTGGAGGCGCTGGCGCGCAAGTGGGCGCAGCGACGCCCGCTGCTGCTGGAAACGCACCGCTCGAACTTCGTCGGTCGGCAGGCCCGGCACCAGGACAGTCTGGCGGCGATCGACAGCCTGGTTGCCGAGGCCAGAAAGCGCTACCCGACGCTGTGTTTCGTGTCGGTCGAGGCGCTGGCCGACGCCTACGCGACCGGTGGATCGGCGCTGCTCGATCATGGCCTGCCGGCCCGGCTCCGGGCCTTGCCGTCGCGTCTGCTCACCACGGGGCGCCGGCGCAAGGTCCTGCTGTTGCTCTGTGTCCTGACGGTGTTTGCGGTCGCGCTGACGGTCTGAAGCCGCCGCCGGGCGCCGGAATGCGCTTTTCCATTGTGGAAATTTGTGTCTCCCGGCCGCGCCGGTAGCCCTGAAACGGCGTCGCAACGTGCGTTAGTTATCACCGCCCTGGTGCGCCGCGGCCTCTTGTGACCAGATTCACGCGTGATCCCCGGTTCAGCCCATATCGTTCGCGCTCAACAAGCCGGCGCCCCCGCGTCGGGACAATATTTGCGGCTGCTCCGAAGCATCGTCCGGGCGGCCGAAAAGGGGTTGATTGTGGTCAGACTGTTCAGTCACTACGTACCTTCCGTCACGCTCATGAGACTTATCGCCGAGGCGATCGTGCTGTTGATCGCCGGTTTCGGCGCCGCCTGGATCAGCGCGCCCGCCAGCATGGAATCGCTGTTGCCCGCGCTGTTGCCGGCTTCGGTTTTCGCCATCCTGATGACGCTGCTGATGAGCGCGCTGGGCCTGTACCAGCGGGAACAGCCGCGCAACCTGTCCGAACTGGTCGGCCGCGTGCTGTTCGCCTTCCTGCTCGGCCTGCCGGTTGCCTACATGGTGTTCCGCCTGCTGCCGCAGGGCAGCGTCGCGATGCCGGCACTCGATGTGTCGCTGTGCATGGGTTTCGGCGGCATCCTGCTGCTGCGCGCGGCGTCCTTCCTGCAGGCCGACGGCGCCGGCATGTTCACGCGGCGCATCCTGGTCGTCGGTACCGGCGCCGAAGCGGCTTCCGTCTGGGCCAGCGTATCGACCTCGGCCAGCGCCACCCACACCATCGTCGGTTTCGTGCCGGTCGGTGCTGAAGAGGCGATCGAAGTGCCGGCCACGCTGGTAATGCCGGAAGGCAGCTGTGTC
The DNA here is from genome assembly GCF_059552495.1 of Methyloversatilis sp. S146-33. The sequence continues at coordinate 86,978 of NZ_JCANOT010000039.1, read as the reverse complement.
ATGCAATTGGCCCGCGATCACCGCGCCAACGAAATCGTCGTGGCAGTGCGTGAGCGCCGCGGTGGCGTGCTGCCGCTGCGCGAACTGCTGGACTGCAAGCTGGCGGGCGTCACGGTGAATGACCTGTCGAGCTTCTTCGAGCGCATGCGCGGCCAGGTCCGTCTGGACACGCTGCGTGCCAGCTGGCTCATCTACGGCGACGGCTTCCGCCAGGGCTTTGCCCGCAGCGCGGTCAAGCGCGTGTTCGACATCGTCGCCGCCAGCGTGCTGCTGGTCGTGACTGCGCCCATCATGCTGCTGGCGGCCATCGCCATCGCGATCGAATCCGGCTTCCCGGTCATCTACCGCCAGGAGCGGGTCGGTCAGGGCGGCCGTACCTTCAAGGTGCTCAAGTTCCGCAGCATGCGTCTGGACGCCGAAGCCGACGGCAAGCCGCGCTGGGCTGGCAGCAACGACGACCGCATCACCCGCGTCGGCCATTTCATCCGCAAGACCCGCATCGACGAACTGCCGCAGATCTTCAACGTGCTGCATGGCGACATGAGTTTCGTCGGCCCGCGCCCGGAGCGTCCTTTCTTCGTCGATCAGCTGACCGACCAGATCCCGTTCTACGCCGCCCGTCACAGCGTCAAGCCGGGCATCACCGGCTGGGCCCAGGTGCGCTACAGCTACGGCGCTTCGGTCGACGACGCGGTGCAGAAGCTGCAGTACGACCTCTACTACGTGAAGAACCACACCCTCTTCCTCGACATCCTGGTGCTGCTGCAGACCGTGCGTGTCGTGCTGACCGGCGACGGCGCCCGCTGATCGTCGCCCCTGTGTCCGGCCGGCCGCGCGCTGCGCGCCTGGCGGGTCACGGGCACAATGCGGTTCATTGCAACACTTCTGACGCCGCGTCCTGATGGATTCCCTTCCCGCTGCCTTTGCGCTTTACGCATACGCTGCGGCCGCGCTCGGATTCGCCGCCTTCTGCCTGCAGCTCTTCATGAGCGCCAGCCGGTCGCCGCGCGCCCGCCTGCTCGGCTGGTGCATGGTGGGCGGCGCGCTGTGGTGTGCCGCCATGACCGGATTCGTCTGGCGCCCCCATCCGCTCTGGTGGACGCTCGCGCACGCGGCCGATGCCCTGCACTACCTGCTCTTCCTGTTCTTCCTCGCCGCCTGCGTCGTCGACCCGGACGGGCGCCAGCCGCTGAGCGATCTGGTACGCAAACCTTCCTGGCTGATACGGCTGGCCCTGATCACGGTCCTGCCCTGCGCGCTGGCTTATGCCGCGCTGTCCTGGGTGCTGCCGCGCGACGCGGGCGTGCTGGTCTGGCTGATGGGATGCGGCCTGGGGTTGAGCCTGCTGGGCGCGGTGATGACCGAGCAGTTCTACCGCAACACGCCGCAGCAGTGGCGCTGGGGCGTCAAGCCGATGACGCTGGGTCTGGGCTTCACGCTGGTGTTCGACCTGTATTTCTTCTCCGAAGCGCTGATGTTCCGCGAGCTGGACCCGACCCTGTGGGCGGTGCGCGGTCTGGTGCACGCCATCGCCATCCCGCTGTTCGCGGCGTCGTCGGCGCGCATCCGCGAGTGGTCGATCCGGCTCAATGTGTCGCGCGAAGCGGTATTCCATACCTCGGCGCTGGTGATCACCGGCGCGGCGCTGCTCATCATCGCGTTGGCCGGCTACTACGTCCGCTTCTTTGGTGGCGAGTGGGGCGCGGCACTGCAGACCGTGGTTTTGGCCGCCGGTGCGCTCGGGCTGGTGGCGTCCATCGCCTCGGGCAGCGTGCGCGCCTGGCTGCGCGTGTTCGTGAACAAGCACTTCTTCAGCCTGCGCTACGACTACCGGGCCGAGTGGCTGAAACTGGCCGACACGCTGTACAGCGCCTCCAACGTCGACACCCTGCGCGAAGCGTCGATACGGGTGATGGCCGATCTGGTCGAAAGCCCGGGCGGCATGCTGTGGCTGCGCAACGAGCAGGGCGTGTACGCGCCGGCGGCACGACTCAACCTGCCGGCCATCGACGCGCGCGAGCCGGCCGACAGTCCGTTGATCGCGCTGCTGCTCGGTCGCATGTGGGTGGTCAATATCGAGGAGCATCGCTCGCGCCCCGGCGTGTACGGTCATATGCGCCTGCCGGAATGGGTGGCGCAGATCCCCGAGGCCTGGCTCATCTGCCCGCTCGGCAGCGAGGACATGCCGCTCGGCTTCGTCGTGCTGTGCCGCCCGCGCGCCCTGGTCGACCTGAACTGGGAGGTGCGCGATCTGCTGAAAACGGCCGGCCGCCAGGTGGCTGGCGTGCTGAACCAGACGCAGGCGATGGAAGCGTTGATCGAGGCGAAGAAGTTCGAAGCCTTCTCGAAGATGAGCGCCTTCGTCGTACACGACCTGAAGAACCTCATTGCCCAGCTCACGCTGCTGCTGCGCAACGCACAGAAGCATCGCGACAACCCGGAATTCCAGCAGGACATGCTGGAGACCATCGAGCATGCGGTCGGCCGCATGAACAGCATGCTGCTGCAGCTGCGTTCCGGCACCCAGCCGATCGAGCAGGCGGCGCCGGTGTCGCTGACGCCGCTGCTCGAAAGGCTGCACCGGTCGCGCGCGCGCAGTGGCTGTGCGCTGGCGCTCGAAGTCGAGAGCGGACTGGTGATCCGTGCTCATGAAGACCGGATAGAGCGGGTTGTTGGGCATCTTGTGCAGAATGCACTGGATGCCACGCCGCAAAACGGTAAAGTCAGCATCAGGGCGCGCAGCGGACAGGAAGGCGTCGTGGTCGAGGTCGAGGACAACGGCTGCGGCATGACCGAAGAGTTCGTGCGCGAGCGCCTGTTCAAGCCGTTCCAGTCCACCAAGGCGAACGGCATGGGCATCGGCGCCTATGAAAGTTTCCGCTACATCCAGGATCTGGGTGGACGCATTGAAGTAATCAGCGAGCCGGGGCGGGGCAGCCTGTTCCGGCTCGTGTTTCCTCAGCAGACGGCCGCGGTGGCCGTCGCCTGACCGGGAGTGACATGGCTGACAAGGGTCGTACGCTGTTGATCGTCGAGGACGATCCTGCGCTGCAGAAGCAGATGCGCTGGAGCTTCGACGATTACGAAGTGGTGCTTGCCAGTGACCGCGAATCGGCGCTGGCGCAGATACGGCGCCACGAACCGGCGGTCATCACGATGGACCTGGGTCTGCCGCCGGCGCCGGACGATGTGACCGAAGGCATGGCCCTGCTCGGCGAGATCATGGCGCTGGCACCGCAGTCCAAGGTGATCGTGCTGACCGGACAGAACGACCGCGCCAACGCCTTGCGCGCGATCGGCATGGGCGCCTACGACTTCTACGCCAAGCCCTTCGAACCCGAACTGCTGGCGCTGCTGATCGAGCGCGCCTTCCGCCTGCACGATCTGCAGGCCGAGAACACACGCCTGGCCAATCAGAACCTCGGTGTCGAAGGCCGCTTCATCACACGCGACGCGAATATGCTGCGCGTGCTGCGCACCATCGAGAAGGTGTCGGCGACGCGCGCCACCGTGCTGCTGCTGGGCGAGAGCGGCACCGGCAAGGAGGTGCTGGCGAAGACGCTGCACGACCGTTCGGAGCGTGCCGGCGAACGATTCGTCGCGATCAACTGCGCGGCCATCCCCGACAACCTGCTCGAAAGCGAGTTGTTCGGCTACGAGAAGGGCGCCTTCACCGGCGCCACCAAGCAGACGCCGGGCAAGATCGAAGTGGCCAACAAGGGCACGCTTTTCCTCGACGAGATCGGCGACCTGCCGGGCCCGCTGCAGGCCAAGCTGCTGCGTTTCCTGCAGGAACGGGTGATCGAGCGGCTGGGCGGCCGCGACGAGATTCCGATCGACGTGCGCGTGGTGTGCGCCACCCACCAGAACCTGCAGACGCTGATCGGCGAAAGCCGTTTCCGCGAGGATCTGTATTACCGCCTGGCGGAAATCGTCGTCACCATTCCGCCGCTGCGCGAACGCGAGGGCGATGCCGCGCTGCTGGCGCATTCCTTCGTCAAGCGCTTCGCCGGTGAGCAGGGGCGCAGTTCGATGTCGCTGTCGCGCGAGGCGGTGGCGGCGATCGAGGCGCACAAGTGGCCGGGCAATGTGCGTGAGCTGGAGAACTGCATCAAGCGCGCCACCATCATGGCCGACGGCAACCAGATCATGGTGCCCGACCTGGGCCTGAAGCCGGCGGAAGAGAACGGCAGCTTCTTCAATCTGCGCCAGATCCGCGAGGAAGCCGAGCGCAAGGCCGTCGTCAGCGTGCTGGCGCGCGTCGACGGCAATATGGTCAAGGCCGCCGAAATGCTCGGCGTGAGCCGGCCGACCCTTTACGACCTGATGAATCGTTTCGGCCTGCGCTGAAACCGACCTGGAGCATCGCTCTTGAACCCCACATTCCCGACCCTTCCGCGAGTCAGCCGACTGCTCGCCATACTCCTCTGCGCATCGGCGCTGGCTGCGTGCGACCGCAGCAAGCCGCCCGAGGCGTTGCTGGCGGAGGCGCGTTCGGCGTTCGAGCGTAATGATCTGCAGACGACGGCGATCCAGCTGAAGAACCTGCTGCAGAAGGATCCTTCGAACGCCGCCGCCCGCTACGAGTTGGGACGCCTCCACATGCTGACCGGCGATGCGCCGTCGGCGGTCAAGGAACTGACCCGTGCGCTCGATGCCGGGCATCCGGCGGAACAGGTGGCCCCCCTGCTGGCGCGCGCCATGGTCGAGGCCGGCGAGAGCAAGCAGGCGATCGAACGCCTGGGCACGACCAAGCTGTCGACGCCGGCCGCCAGCGCCGACCTCCGGGCCGCGATCGGTCATGCGCAGCTCGCGGTGGGCAACAAGGACGGCGCGAAAGTGGCTTTCGACGAGGTGCTCTCGGTCGACCCCAACCATCTCTATGCCGCACTGGGCAAGGCGCGCCTGCTCGGTACGCAGCGTGAATTCGCCAGTGCCCACGCGCTGCTCGACAAGGTGCTGGCTGCAGATCCGAAGAGTGCCGAGGCCTGGTTCCTCGATGCCGAGATGAGATCGGCGCAGGGGCAGTTCGAGCAGTCGATGGCGTCCTATCGCAAGGTCTACGAGGTCAAGCCGAGCAACGTCACGGCGCGCTTTGTCGTCGTGTCGGCGCTGGCGAACGAAGGCAAGATCGAAGAAGCGCGCAAGGAGCTGGCGGCGCTGCGCAAGGTATCGCCCAAGGCGCCGGAAGCCAACTATCTCGACGGCCTGCTGCTGGTGAAGGAGCGCAAGTTCGTCGAGGCGCGGGACCGTCTGAACAAGACGCTCGCTGTCGCGCCGAACTACGTGCCGGCGCTCGGACTGGCCGCGCTGACCGAATTCGAGCTGCAATCCTATGCACTGGCCGAACAGCACGCCGAAAAGGTGATCGCGCACGGCGGTGACTCGCTGTTCATCCGCAAGGTGCTGGTCGGCGCCTATCTGAGGACCGGCCGGCTGGACAAGGCGAGACAGGCGCTGGCTCCGCTGCTCAAGTCCAGCCCCGGGAATCCGGAAGTGCAGGCGCTCGCCGGTCAGGTCTATCTGACGGGTGGCGACGCCAAGGGTGCCGAGGCGGCGTTCGAGATCGCCGCGAAGAAGCAGACCGAAGACGCCGACGCGCAATCGCGGCTGGGCTTGAGCCGACTGGCGGCCGGCGATCGCGAGGGGGGTATCGCGGCGCTGGAAGAGGCGGTCAGGCTAGATGCGGCGAGCGGTCGGCCGGATCTCGTGCTGATCGTTGCGCATCTGCGCAACCGCGACGCCGACCGCGCGCTGGCGGCGATCGATGCGCTGGAAAAGAAGCGCCAGATCGACCCCATGAGCATCAATCTGCGTGGCACCGCCTATCTGCTGAAGAACGACCCCGACCGCGCGCGCGCCGAGTTCAAGCGTGCGCTTGAACTCGATCCCGCGTATTTCAGCGCGGCCAACAACCTCGCCCGCATGTACGTGACCGAGGACAAGATCGCCGACGCGGAAGCGGTGCTGCAGCAGTTCGTCGCCAAGTCGCCGAAGAACGCCGACGCGCTGATGGCGCTCGCCGGTCTCAAGGCACGCACGCCGGACGGCTCGCCGGAGTCGCTCAAGCTGCTGCGGCAGGCCATCGACGCCGATCCGAAGCAGGTGAATCCGCGGCTTGCGCTGATCGAGCTGCACCAGCTTTCGGGCGACCGCGGCAAGGCGCTGGCGGCCGCAAACGAGGCGCTCAACGCACTGCCGGACGAACCGCGCGTGCTTGACGCGCTGGCACTGGCGCAGGCACGTGCCGGCGAACTGGAAGCATCGGTGGCTACGCGTACCAAGCTGGTCGAGCGCGACCCGACCTCGGTTCGCGCTCAACTGAATCTGGCGGCTACCCAGGTTGCCGCGAAGCGGGACGCCGAGGCGATCCAGACACTGCGCAAGGTGCTGGCGCTGCAGCCGGAAACGGTCGAGGCGCAGAACATGCTGATCACCATCCACCGCAGCCGGAACGCGGTCGACGAGGCGCTCCGCGTGGCGCGCGACGTCCAGCGTCAGCGGCCCAAGGCGGCGCTGGGTTACGTGATGGAAGGCGAGCTGATGATGTCCTCGTCGAAGGCGGACCAGGCAATCAAGGCGTATCGCGAGGCCTTGAGCCGCGAGCGCACGGCCACCAACGTCACCCGCCTGCACGCGGCCCTCGAGCGGGATGACAAGGCGGCCGACGCGCGCGCGCTGGTCGATGGCTGGCTCAAGGACAATCCGAAGGACGTCGAGGTGCTGCTCTACCTGGGCGATGTCGCCCTGGTCCGCAAGTCGCTCGACGAGGCGCGGACACGTTACGAAGCGGCGCTCGCGCGCTCGGCGAACAATGTGATCGCACTGAACAACCTGGCCTGGATCGCCGCCCAGCAGAAGGATGCGCGGGCCCGCAGCTATGCGGAAAAGGCCTACGCACTGGCACCGCGCAACCCCGCCGTGCTCGACACCTACGGCGGCATTCTGCTCGCCGCCGGCGACGCTGATCGGGGTCTGGAGATGATGCGTCAGGCGGTCGCGGCGGCGCCGTTCGCCAACGATCTGCGCCTGAATCTGGCGCGGGGGCTTGCCGGCGCCGGGCGCAAGGGCGACGCGCGCAAGGAGCTGGAGCCGCTGGTTGCGCTGGGCAGCAAGTACGAACGTGCCGCCGAGGTGGCCGATCTGATGAAAACTCTTTGAACTGAATCCGGATAGAAAACCATGACCAAAGTTGCTGTGATCGGCCTCGGCTACGTCGGCCTGCCCCTGGCTGTCGAATTCGGCAAGAAGATGCCGACCATCGGTGTGGACATGTCGGCCGCCAAGGTGGCCGCCTACCGCGAATTCGTCGATCCGACCGGCGAGGTGAGCAGCGAGGACCTGCGCGCCGCCACCCAGCTGACGGTGACCACTGACGGTGCAGCGCTGGCCGAAGCCGACTACATCATCGTTGCCGTGCCGACGCCGGTCGATGACGCGCACCAGCCGGATTTCTCGCCGCTGGTCGGCGCTTCGGAAACCTGCGGCAAGCACATGAAGCGCGGCGCCATCGTCGTGTTCGAATCGACCGTCTATCCGGGCGCCACCGAAGAGGTGTGCATTCCGGTGATCGAGAAGTTCTCCGGCATGAAGTGGCTGCAGGACTTCAACGTCGGCTACTCGCCGGAACGCATCAACCCGGGTGACAAGGAGCGCACGGTCACCAAGATCCTGAAGGTGGTGTCGGGCGACACGCCGGATACGCTGAAGAAGGTGTCCGACCTGTACAAGGCGGTCATCACCGCCGGCGTCTATGAAGCGTCCAGCATCAAGGTGGCGGAAGCGGCCAAGGTGATCGAGAACACGCAGCGCGACCTGAACATCGCCTTCGTGAATGAACTGGCCATCATCTTCGGCAAGATCGGCATCGATACCGAAGAGGTGCTGAAGGCGGCGGGCACCAAGTGGAACTTCCTGCCCTTCCGTCCGGGCCTGGTCGGCGGCCACTGCATCGGCGTCGATCCGTACTACCTCACCCACAAGGCGGACATGCTGGGCTATCACCCGCAGGTCATCCTGGCCGGTCGTCGCATCAACGACGGCATGGGCAAGTATGTCGCCGAGCAGACGGTGAAGAAGCTCATCCAGAGCGGCGCCTCGGTCAAGGGCGCGAAGGCGCTGGTGCTTGGCCTCACCTTCAAGGAGAACTGTCCCGACCTGCGCAATTCGCGCGTGATCGACGTGATCCGCGAACTGCAGAGCTACGGCGTCGAGGTCATCGTGCATGACCCGGTGGCCGAGTCGAAGGAAGCCGAGCATGAATACGGCGTGTCGCTGACCGACTGGGACGACATTCCCAAGGTCGAGGCTATCGTGGCTGCCGTGTCGCACAAGGAGTTCGCCGCCCGTCCGCTGTCCGACTACGTCGGCAAGCTGAAGGCCGGCGGCGTGCTGGCCGACATCAAGTACCAGTTCGACGCGGCCGCGCTGGAAGCGCAGGGCGTCGGCGTCTGGCGTCTGTGAGACCCACGTGACACTGCCTGCAACCCTGCCCGAGTCCCTGTCTGCTGCGCTGGCCGCGCGCCCGCGCCGCTGGCTGGTGACCGGTGCCGCCGGCTTCATCGGTTCGCATCTGGTCGAAGTGCTGCTGCACGCCGGCCACAACGTGGTCGCGCTGGACAACTTCTCGACCGGCCATCAGCGCAACCTCGACGAGGTGCTGGGCGGCCTGCCGTCGCAGGCCGCCGCGCGCCTTGACTTCGTCGAGGGCGACATCCGCGATCTGGCGACCTGCGCCAGGGTGTGCAGCGGCGTCGACGTGGTGCTGCACCAGGCGGCGCTCGGCTCGGTGCCCCGTTCTCTGGCCGATCCGATCACCTCGCACGATTCGAACGTAAACGGCTTCCTGAACATGCTGGTCGCCGCGCGCGACGCCGGCGTCGGTCGCTTCGTCTATGCCGCCTCGAGTTCGACCTACGGCGATTCGCCCAACCTGCCCAAGGTCGAGGACGTGATCGGCAAGCCGCTGTCGCCCTACGCGGTGACCAAGTACATCAACGAGCTGTACGCCGACGTGTTCGGTCGCTGTTACGGCCTGTCCTGTGTCGGCCTGCGCTACTTCAACGTGTTCGGCGCGCGCCAGGACCCGGAAGGCGCCTACGCCGCGGTGATTCCGCGCTGGGCGCGCGCGCTGCTGCTCGGCGATACGGTGCAGATCAACGGCGATGGCGAAACCAGCCGCGATTTCTGTTACGTCGACAACGCGGTGCAGGCCAATCTGCTGGCCGGTCTGACCGAGCGTGCCGACGCGGTGAACACCGTCTATAACGTCGCCGCCCACCGTCAGACCTCGCTGAATCAATTGTTTGCAGCGATGCGTGACGAACTCGTGAAACGATTCCCGGACATCGCCGGCGCCCAGGCGCACTATCGCGACTTCCGTGCAGGTGACGTACGCCACTCGCTGGCCGACATTACCCGCGCGCAAACGCTGCTCGGCTACGCGCCGACACACGACGTGTCGCGCGGTCTGGCCGAGGCGATGAACTGGTATGTGGCGCGTTTTGCGCCGGCGACGCTTGCCTGACGATGAAGCCTGTACGACTCGCCCTGTTGATGGTTGCCTGCTGCGCCAGCGCGCCGGTGCTGGCGCTCGAGCCTGAAGCGGCCGCGCGCAGTCTGCTCGCCGAGGCGCGATCGTTCGAGCACGGCGAAGGCGTGCGGCGCGACACCGCCCGCGCAGCGGCGCTCTACTGTCAGGCGGCCAAGCTCGGTGACGCCGAGGCGCAGTTCAATCTGGCTTGGATGTACGCCAACGGCCGCGGTGTCGAGCGCGACGATGCGCTGGCCGCGACCTTCTTCGATCTGGCGGCCCGGCAAGGCCACGAACACGCGCAGCGCATGCTGCGCTTCACCGGTGCGCCGACGCGTGAACTGCCGCTGTGCATGCAGGATCCGCCGGAGCCCGAACCGGTGATGACCGCCGACATCGATCCCGATCTGGAGGCGGCCTTCGGTACCACTGCCGATCGCAAGCGCGTGATCGAGATCGTGCGCGAACTGGCGCCGCATTTCGACATCGACCCGCAACTGGTGCTGGCCGTGATCGGCACCGAGTCGAATTTCAATCCCAAGGCGCGCTCGCCGAAGAACGCGCAGGGCCTGATGCAACTGATTCCGGAAACCGCGCAGCGTTTCAACGTCCGCGATACCTTCGATCCGGTGCAGAACATCCGCGGCGGCATGGCCTACCTGCGCTGGCTGCTCGCCTATTTCGAGGGCGACGTGGTGCTGGCGACGGCCGGCTACAACGCCGGCGAGGGGGCAGTTGACCGCTACAAGGGCGTACCGCCCTACCGTGAGACGCGCGAATACGTGAAGCGCATCCAGACCCTGTTCCGCAAGACCGAGCATCGCTACGACCAGAACGTGACCACGCCGTCGCCGGTGCTGCGCACGCTCGTGTCCCGTCGTGGCTGAGCGCACACCGTACGATCGTCGGCGCCGCCTCGTCTGCGCGGCGTTGCTGTCGTCGCCGCTGCTGGCGCGTGCCGCGTTGAGCGACACCATCGTGCGCATCAAACCGTCCATCGTCATCGTCGGCACCAATATGCGATCGCGCGCGCCCAGCTTCGAACTGAAGGGCAGCGGCTTCGTCATCGGTGATGGCACGCTGGTCGCGACCAATGCGCACGTGGCCAGCGTGCCGCTCGACGCCGACCGTTTCGAAACGCTGGCGGTGATCGCCAGCGTCGACGGCCGTCAGCAACTGCGCGAGGCGCGTATCGTCGCCTCGAGCACGGAGAATGATCTGGCGATCCTGAAGATCCAGGGCGCCGCGTTGCCGGCGCTGAAGCTCGGCGACTCGTCCAACGTGCGTGAGGGCCAGTCGGTGGCCTTCACCGGTTTCCCGATCGGCAGCGTGCTGGGTTTCACCCCGGTGACCCATCGCGGCATCGTGTCGGCCATCACCCCGATGGTGATTCCGGTCGATAACGTGAGCCAGCTCAACGCGGCCAACCGCAACCGCCTGGCGCGGGGCACCTTCACCGTGTTCCAGCTCGATGCCACCGCCTACCCTGGCAACAGTGGCAGTCCGCTGTTCGATCCGGACAGCGGTGAAGTGATCGGCGTGATCAACATGGTGCTGGTCAAGGCGGGCAAGGAAAGCGTGCTGTCGCAGCCCAGCGGCATCAGTTACGCGATACCGGCCAGCCATCTGTCGGCCCTGCTCGCCACCGTGCGCTGAGGCGGCACGGGGGCGAAAACCGCGGCTGCTATAATTCGCGGCACTTTCGGCTTATTCTGCCGATCAATCCTGCCGAACCTGTTGCCCCAACGCCCGTCCATGTCCCTGTTTGCGCTCGGTCTCAACCACCACACGGCCCCGCTTGCCGTGCGCGAACGCATGACCTTCCTGCCGGAAGCCCTGCCCGACGCGCTCGGCCAGCTGACGCGCGTACGACCGGTGCAGGAGGCGGCCATCCTGTCCACCTGCAATCGCACCGAGCTGTACTGCGCGACCAACGACCCCGACAGCGCACTGGACTGGATGGCCGAGTACCACCGCATCGGCCCGTCAGAGATCGCCCCCTATATATACAGGTTGGAGCACCAGCAGGCGGTGCGCCACGTGTTCCGCGTGGCCAGCGGCCTTGACTCGATGGTGCTGGGCGAGCCGCAGATCCTCGGCCAGATGAAGCAGGCGGTGCGTCTCGCCGAGGGCGCAGGCACGCTGGGTGCGTTGCTGCATACACTGTTCCAGCGCAGCTTCGCCGTTGCCAAGGAAGTGCGTTCGACCACCGCGATCGGCGCCAACATCGTGTCGATGGCGGCGGCGGCGGTACACCTGTCGGAGCGCATCTTCGGCAGCATTTCCGGCCAGCGCGTGCTCTGTGTCGGCGCCGGCGAAATGATGGAGCTCTGTGCGGCGCACTTCGCCGGCTGTACGCCGCGCGACATGGTGATCGCCAACCGCACGCTCGACCGGGCGCAGGTGCTGGCCGAGCGTTTCGCGCGCAGCGACCTCAAGGTCGGTGCGATCCGCCTCGACGAACTGGGTGAGCGCCTGGCCGACTTCGACATCGTGCTGTCCTGTACGGCCAGTCCGCTGCCCATCATCGGTCTGGGCATGGTCGAGCGGGCGCTGAAGCAGCGCCGCCACCGGCCAATGGTGATGGTCGATCTCGCCGTGCCGCGCGACATCGAAGCGGAAGTCGACAAGCTGGGCGACGTATTTCTCTATACCGTTGACGATCTGGCGCAGATCGTCGATTCCGGCCTCGAATCGCGGCAGGCGGCGGTGGTCGAGGCGCAGGCCATCATCGACGCGCGGGTCGCCAACTTCCTGCAGTGGGTGCAGGCGCGCGAGGCGGTGCCGGCCATTCGCGCGTTGCGCGGTCACGCCGAGGAAATGCGCGCCGCCGAACTCGAGCGCGCGCTGCGCGCCATCGCCCGTGGCGAAGCGCCGGACCGCGTGCTCGACACGCTGTCGCGCAATCTGACCAACAAGCTGCTGCACGGTCCGACGCGCTTGCTCAACGAAGCACCGCCGGAGGCGCGCGAGCAGATCGAAGGCCTGGTGCAGCGCCTGTTCCCGCAGCACGACCGCGACGCCTAGCGGCGCGCCTGTCCGTCCGCCGTGCCGGCTCGTCCGGCGCGGGTTCTTCTCCTCGAATTCCTCCGCATGAAGCCGCGCATCGCCGAAAAACTCGAACAGCTGTCGACCCGACTCGCCGATCTCGACGCGGCGCTGGCCGACCCCGGCGTGACGGCCGACATCGATCATTACCGCAAGCTCACGCGCGAACACGCCGAACTGACACCGGTCATCGCGCTCTACCAGGCCTGGTGCCGGGCGCGCGACGACGGTGAGGCCGCGCGCGGCCTGCTGGCCGACGCCGACATGAAGGAACTGGCCCAGCTCGAAATCGAGCAGTCGGCCGCCGACATGCAGCGACTCGAAGGCGAGTTGCAGCGCGCGCTGCTGCCGAAGGATCCGGACGACGGTCGCAACGTGTTCCTTGAAATCCGCGCCGGCACCGGCGGCGACGAATCGGCGCTGTTCGCCGCCGATCTGTTCCGCATGTACTCGCGCTACGCCGAGCGCAATCGCTGGAAGGTCGAGGTGGTGTCGGCGAGCGAATCCGACCTCGGCGGCTACCGCGAAATCATCGCCCGGGTGAGCGGTGACGGCGTCTATCAGCGGCTCAAGTTCGAGTCAGGCGGCCACCGCGTGCAGCGGGTGCCGGTGACCGAAACCCAGGGCCGCATCCACACCTCGGCGTGCACGGTCGCGGTGATGGCCGAGGTCGACGAGGTGGCCGAGATCGACATCAATCCGGCCGACCTGCGCATCGACACCTTCCGCGCCTCCGGCGCGGGCGGTCAGCACATCAACAAGACCGATTCGGCGGTGCGCATCACGCACATTCCGACCGGCATCGTGGTCGAGTGTCAGGATGACCGCAGTCAGCACCGCAACAAGGCGCAGGCGATGTCGGTGCTGGCGGCGCGCATCCGCGACGCGCAGGTGCGCGCGCGCGACAGCCAGATCGCCTCGACCCGCAAGAGCCTCGTGGGCAGCGGCGACCGCTCGGAGCGCATCCGCACCTACAATTTCCCGCAGGGCCGGATGACCGATCACCGCATCAACCTGACGCTGTACAAGCTGGACGCCATCATGGACGGCGACCTGAGCGAACTGATGGACGCGCTGGCGCACGAGCACCAGGCAGAGCAGCTCGCGCAGCTGGCGGAGGAAGGCGCCTGACAGGCGTCCGCTCATGACGCTCGACGACTGGCTGCGCGCCGCGCGCACCCGCATCGACAGTCGCGACGCGCAGGTGCTGGCCGCGCACACGCTGAGCTGCGACCGCGCCGGACTGATCGCGCGCGGGCGCGACGCACTGGACGGGGCCACGCTGGTCGCACTCGATGCCCTGCTCGAACGGCGCGCGGCCGGCGAGCCGGTGGCCTATCTGGTCGGCCGGCGTGAATTTTTCGGGATGGATCTGGTGGTCGCGCCCGGCGTGCTGATTCCACGGCCGGAAACCGAGGGGCTGGTCGAACTGGCGCTGGCGCGCATCGGCGATCTGCCGTCGCCGCGCGTGCTCGACGCCGGCACCGGTTCCGGTGCCATCGCGCTGGCGATCAAGGCGCAGTGTCCGCATGCGCAGCTGACGGCGCTCGACCGCTCGGATGCGTCGCTGGCGATCGCCCGTGGCAACGCGCAACGGCTCGGACTTGAAGTCCGCTTCGTCGCCTCAAACTGGCTGGAAGCCATCGTCGACGAAAGCTTCGATTGCATCGTGTCCAATCCGCCGTATATTCGGGCCGACGATCCGCATCTGGCGCAGGGCGACCTGCGTTTCGAACCGCCGGCGGCGCTGGCCAGCGGTGAGGACGGGCTGGATGCCTTGCGCACGCTGTGCCGGCAGGCGCCGCAGCACCTGGTCGACGGCGGATGGCTGCTGTGCGAACACGGTTACGATCAGGCACCGGCAGTGCGCGCGCTGATGCGTTGCGCCGGGCTTGCCGACGTCGCGTCGTGGCGCGATATTGCCGGCATCGAACGGGTCAGCGGAGGACGGTTGGCCCCGGAATGATCCGACGTGGATGGAGCGTATTCGCCCCGTCTGCGTCCCTACACACTGTCCGTGCGCAGGCGCGGTCAGACAGCTGACTTTCAAACATCCGCAAAGGAAAGAGACATGAGTGCCCAGGAACGCATCAAGGAAACCGTCACCGGCAACCCGGTCGTGCTGTACATGAAGGGCACGCCGCAGTTCCCGCAGTGCGGCTTTTCCGCCACCGCCATCCAGATCCTGAAGCACCTCGGCGTGCAGAACCTGCACACGGTTAACGTGTTGGAAGACGCTGAAATCCGTCAGGGCATCAAGGACTACGCCAACTGGCCGACCATCCCGCAGCTCTACATCCGCGGCGAATTCATCGGCGGCTGCGACATCATGAAAGAGATGTTCCAGTCGGGCGAACTGAAGAAGGAGCTGGAGGGCCTCTGATCGACGCCCGTCGTGCGCGGACGCGGGGACTGTCCGCTTCCGCGCACAGGGTCGCTGCTCGAAGGTCGCTTCAGTCCGTTGCCGGCAAGGGCTGCGGATTGCCGTTCCACACCCATTCGAGCAGCGCCTCCAGCACCGGCTGAGCGCGTTTCGCGTTCGGGTGGTTGAGCCAGGCGACCATCAGCACGCGCTGACCGTTGCGGTCCAGCACATAGCCGGCAATGGATCGCGTGTCGGCCAGCGAACCGGTCTTCAGGTGTGCCTGGCCGGCCAGCGGAGATGTTTTCAGCCGCCGGCGAAGGGTTCCGTCGACCGCCAGCACCGGCATCGACGATACGAATTCGGGCATGACCGGGCTGGTCCAGGCGCGGCGCAGCAGCGCGGCCAGGTCGTAGGCCGACAGGCGCTCCACCCGAGACAGACCGGAGCCGTTGTCCATCACCAGGCTGGGCAGCGGCAGGTTGCGCTGCGCCGCCCAGGCACGTACGCCGGCGGCCGCGCCGAGCGTGTCCGCCGGCGCACCGGACGGAGACAGCGCGAGGAAGAGCTGGCGCGCCATTACGTTGTTGCTGTACTTGTTGATGTCGCGGATCACTTCGGCCAGCGGCGGCGAATCGATGCCGCCGAGCACCGCCGCGTTGATCGGCGCTACCCCTTCGCGCACCCGGCCGCTGATGTGCCCGCCCAGTTCCGCCCACATCGCGCGCAGCGCGCGAGCGAAGAAGTCGGCGTGCGGCAGCGGTGCGACGTTCCAGATGCGCTCGCCACAGTCGCGCGCGTAGCGGCCGCTGATCTGCAAGCTCAGTGCCCCGTTGCCGGCTGGCTGGACGGCGGCGAACAGCGTGTCCTTCCAGTCGCCGCAGTCACCCGCCACCAGTTGGACCCGGTTGTCGATCTGCACGCCGTCCAGCGGCGGTTCCGACCACAGCGCGGGCGCGCCACCGTCGGTGGGCTGCAACCGGACACGCAGTGCGTTGTGCGCCAGCAGCAGCGCGTCCGGGCCGACGTTGTAGGGCGCCAGCGGTTCGTTATCGAAGGCGCCCGGGTCGTGTGCGAGCGTGGCGTAGCGGCTGCGATCGGTCACCACGTCGCCGCGGATGTCACGGATGCCGCGGCTGCGCAATTCGCGCAGTAGCAGCCAGAACTGTTCCATCGACAACGCCGGGTCGCCGCTGCCGCGGATGTAGAGATCGCCGTCGAGCACGCCGTCGCGCGGCGCCACCGTGGCCAGCAGTTCGGTGCGCCAGCTGTAGGCCGGGCCCAGCGTGTCGAGCGCGGCGTAGGTGGTGACCAGCTTCATCACCGACGCCGGATTCATCGGCTGCTTCGCGCGGTGGCTGATCCGTGCCGGGCCGCCCTCGACCGACTGCACCACCACCGATATCGCCGACGGCGGGATGTCGGCCGCGCGCAGCGCCTGCAGTACCGGCACCGGCAGCACCGCCAGCGCGAGCGGCGACAGCAGGGTCAGCAGCGCAGCGAGCAGCAGGCGCATCGGCTCAGGCGATGCGCGACAGGTGGCGGCGCACCGAGGCGCTGGCACCCAGCCAGCCGAGCAGTGCGCAGAGGGCCAGCAGCACCGCCCAGTCGAGCACGGCCAGCGGACGCAGCACGAATTCCAGACTGTAGAGGCCAGCCAGTTCGCTCATCGGCTGCGCCAGCATGCGGGTCGCGACCAGCGTCAGAAGGCCAGCCAGCGCGCCGCCCAGCAGGCCCTGCAGTGCGCCGAACCAGTGGAAGGGGCGACGTATCCAGGCGTCGGTGGCGCCGAGCAGGCGGCTCACTTCGATCTCGTCGCGCTGGGTGAGCAACTGCAGCCGTATCGTGTTGAAGGTCACCGCGACCAGACCCAGGCCGAGCACGCCGGCCAGCATGGTGAGTGCCTGCCGGCCGAGCGCGATCAGCGCGTCCAGCCGCTTGGCCCAGTCGGAATCGAGCTGTACGTGTTCGACCTCGGGCAGCTTCGCCAGATCGGCGCGCAGCGCTTCGAGCCGCTCGGCGTCGGCGTTCTTCAGCCGCACGACGAAGGCGTCGGCGAAGGGGTTGTCCGGCAGCGCGTCGAGGATTTCCGCCAGCGCATCGTTGTCGCGGAAGCGCTTCAGCGCCGCGTCGCGCGAAATCAGTTCTACGCGGCCCTCCCTGGCAAGGGCGCGGATCTTCTTCTCGCTGTCTTTCACCACGTCGGCGCTCGCGCCCGGCTGCATGAACACCGATATTTCCGGCGCTGCGCTGACATTGCCCGCCAGCCGCTGCAGATTTCCGAGCAGCATGTAGCCGGTGGCCGGCAGTGCTGCGGCGATGCCGACCACGAGGGCGGCCAGCAGCGTGTTGAAGGGCTGGCGGACCATCTGTCGGGCGGCGCGCAGCCCTGCGCGCATCTGCAGACGCAGCCAGTTCATTGCAGCTTCCCGTGCGCCAGCGACAGCCGGCGCGGTGCGTAGCGTTCGAACAGTCCGCCGTCGTGCGTGGTCAGCAGCACGGTCACGCCCGCCTCGTTGAAGGAGCGGAACAGGTCGGCGATGTCGCGCGCGTAGGCGTCGTCGAGATGGGCGGTCGGTTCGTCGGCGAGCAGGATCTGCGGCCGGTTCACGATGGCGCGGGCGATGGTGAGGCGCTGCTGTTCGCCGCCAGACAGTTCAACCGGCATCGCCTTGTCGCGGCCAGCCAGGCCCACACGCTCGAGCGCGGCGCTGACCCGCTTCGCCGCTTCGCGCGGCGGGTGACTGCTGATGGCCAGCGGCAGCATCACGTTGTCGAAGGCGCTGCGGTCGAACAGCAGGCGCTGGTCCTGCATGATCAACCCGATCGAGCGCCGCCAGTAGGGCAGGGCGGCGCGCTTGAGCGCCGACACGTTTTCGCCGCCGACCAGCACCTGGCCTTCGGTCGGGCGTTCGAGCACCGCTAGCAGCTTGAGCAGCGTGCTCTTGCCGGCGCCGGAGTGGCCGGTCACCACCACCATTTCGCCGCGTGCGATGTCGATGTCGACGCGTTCAAGCGCGGTGTGGCCGCCGGGGTAACGCTTGGTGACCTGTTCGAAACGGATCATGCGTCGATCAGGCGCCTTGCGGGGTGTCGAACAGCGCGTCGACGAATTCGCCGGCGCGGAAGGGCTGCAGGTCGTCCACGCCTTCGCCGACACCGATGTAGCGCAGCGCGATCGGGCGCGACGGCGCGTGTTGCTTGGCGATGGCGGCGATGACGCCGCCGCGCGCGGTGCCGTCCAGCTTGGTCATGACCAGGCCGGTCACGCCGATGGCGGCGTCGAAGGCCTTTACTTGGGCCAGTGCGTTCTGGCCGATATTGCCGTCCAGCACCAGCAGCACTTCGTGCGGGCCGGTCGGGTCGGCCTTGGCGATCACCCGCTTCACCTTGGCGATCTCGTCCATCAGATGCAGCTGGGTGGGCAGCCGGCCGGCGGTGTCGGCCAGCACGACATCGATATTGCGGGCGCGGGCGGCATTGACCGCGTCGAACACGACTGCGGCCGGGTCGCCGGAATCCTGTGCGATCACCGCCACGTTATTGCGCGCGCCCCAGGTTTCCAGCTGTTCGCGCGCGGCGGCGCGGAAAGTGTCGCCGGCAGCCAGCAGTACGCTCTTGCCCTGGGCCTGGAAATGCTTGGCCAGCTTGCCGATCGAGGTGGTCTTCCCGGCGCCGTTGACGCCCGCGATCATGATGATGAAGGGCTTGTGCGCGTCGAGATCGAGCGGCTTTTCCAGCGGCGCGATCAGCTTCGTCAGCTCTTCCTTCAGCACGTCGCGCAGCCTGGCCGGGTCTTCGATGCGCTCGCGGCGCACCCGCTCGCGCAGCACGTCCAGCAGGTGGGTGGTGGCGTCCAGGCCGACGTCGGAGGTGATGAGCAGGGTTTCCAGCTCTTCCAGCAGTTCGTCGTCGACCTTGGTGCGCGAAAACAGCGCGCTGAGCTGGCCGCCGAGTTGCGCGCGGGTCTTCGACAGCCCGGCGCGCAGGCGCTGCGCCCAGGACAGTTTCGGCGCGGCCGCCTCGGGCGCGCTATCCTGCGCGACCGCAGTCGGCGGAGTTTCCGGCTGCGCGACCGCTTCGGGTGCGGCCGGCTTGTCCTTCTTGAAGAAACCAAACATGTGGGGGACGGTCAGTGAAGCACCGTGCAGACAGCCGCACGGCTTGAAAATACAGGCGCGATCAAGGGTTTGGCCCGGAACGCGTACTTTGGCGGAGAGTGTATCAGATGGATTTGCGCCGTTTTTCCAATGGCATCGTACTGTGTGGCGCACTGGCCCTGACGCTTGCAGTGGCGTCACCGGCCCGCGCCAACCCCTTCGAAACCACCTTGAGCAACGGCCTGCGCGTCATCGTCAAGGAAGACCGACGGGCGCCGGTGGCGATGCACATGGTGTGGTACCGCGTCGGTGCGATGGACGAGAAGGACGGCACCACCGGCATCGCCCACCTGCTCGAACACATGATGTTCAAGGGCACGAAGAAACTGAAGCCGGGCGAGTTCAACGACATCGTCGCCCGTGCCGGCGGCAACGACAACGCCTTCACCAGCCACGACTACACCGCCTATTTCCAGCGCGTGCCGGCGGCGGCACTGCCGAAGATGATCGAGCTGGAAGCCGACCGCATGCGCAATCTGGTCATCGGTGACGACGAGTTCGCGCGTGAGCTGAAAGTGGTGATGGAAGAGCGTCGGCTGCGCACTGACGACCAGCCGCAGTCGCAGATGCACGAACAGCTGATGGCCAGCGCCTTCATCGCCCACCCCTATCGCCGCCCGGTCATCGGCTGGATGAACGATCTGGAGAACATGCGTCCGGACGACGCGCGTGACTGGTACCGGCTCTGGTACGCGCCGAACAATGCCTACGTGGTGGTGGTCGGCGACGTCGACCACAAGAAGGTGTTCGAGCTGGTGAAGAAGCACTACGGACACATGAAGCCGGTTGCGCAACCGGTGCGCAAGGTGACCGCCGAACCACCGCAGACCGGCGAGCGCCGCATTACCGTCAAGGCGCCGGCCGAACTGCCGCAACTGGCGATGGCGTGGAAGGTGCCGAAGCTGAGCGATGTCGAGAACGATCGCGAGCCCTATGCGCTGGAGGTGCTGGCCGGCATTCTCGACGGCCACGCGGCGTCGCGCCTGCCGCGCGCGCTGGTGCGCAGCAGTCAGATCGCCGTCGAGGTGGGTGCCTATTACGACTCGACCGCGCGCGGCGAGGTCACCTTCATGCTCGGCGGGACGCCCGCCAAGGGGCACACGGTGGCGGAACTGGAGACGGCGCTGCGGGCCGAAGTGAAGCGCATCGCCGACGAAGGCGTGTCGGCCGCCGAACTCGAGCGCATCAAGACGCTGACCGTCGCTTCGCAGATCTACAAGCTCGATTCCACCTATGTGCAGGCGATGGAGATCGGCCGCCTGGAAGCGTCCGGCTACCGCTGGCAGGACGCCGACCGCATGCTGGAAAAGCTGCGTTCGGTCACCGCCGACGAAGTGCAGGCGGTCGCGCGCAAGTATTTCGGTGACGACACGCTGACCGTCGCCGTGCTCGATCCGCAGCCGCTCGACCCCGAAGCGAAGCCCCGCGCCAAGCCGGCCGGTCTGCGCCACTGATGCGTACGCACCACGATTCCCTGCAGGTGATTCCGATGATCCGATTCTTCCGCAGCGCGCTGCTGCGCGCCGTCAGCCTGCTGGCGTTCGCAACGCCGGCGCTGGCCAATGTCGATATCCAGCACTGGACCGCCGCCAACGGCGCACGCGTCTATTTCGTCGAAAGCCACGTGCTGCCGATACTCGACGTGCAGGTCGATTTCGACGCCGGCTCGGCGCGTGACCCCGAGGGTCGC
The DNA here is from genome assembly GCF_059552495.1 of Methyloversatilis sp. S146-33. The sequence goes on along the minus strand of NZ_JCANOT010000039.1, from coordinate 66,186 downwards.
AGTGGCCTCGCCGGCATGACCCATGGTCTGCTCGACTCCGGTGCCGGTGGCCTGGACGAGGACGCGCTGGCCGAAAAGCTGAGCGATCTGGGTGCGCGCCTGTCCGGCTCTGCCGACAACGACCGCGCCGGCCTGTCGCTGCGCACTTTGGCCAGTGCGCGCGAGCGCGAGGGCGCGCTGGCGCTGATGCGCACCGTGCTGACCGCACCCGAATTCCCGGCCGCCGTGCTCGAACGCGAGAAGGCGCGTGCCATCGCCAGCCTGCGCGAAGCCGACACCAAGCCGGACCAGATCGGCGCCAAGCGTTTCGCGAAAGCGCTCTACGGCGACCACCCCTACGGCCGCAGCGCCACCGTTGAATCGATTGCCGCGATCACCCGCGACGATGTGCTGGCGCACTACCGCCGCCATTACGTCGCCTCGCGGGCGGTGGTGTCCATCGTCGGCGACGTGACGCGCGAACAAGCGGAAGCGATCGCGCTGCAACTGACCGGCGACCTGCCGGCCGGCGAACCGCTGCCGCCGATCGCCGAGGTGACGATGCCCAAGGCCTCGACCGAGCGCATAGCGCATCCGGCCAACCAGAGCCACATCTTCGTCGGCCAGCCGGTGACCCGCCGCGGCGACCCGGACTTCTTTCCGCTGCAGGTCGGCAACTACATCCTCGGCGGCGGCGGCTTCGTATCGCGGCTGACCAAGGAGGTGCGCGAAAAGCGCGGTTACGCCTACAGCGTCTACAGCTACTTCAGCCCGCAGCGCCAGCCCGGCCCGTTCCAGATCGGTCTGCAGACGCAGCGCGCACAGGCGGCGGATGCGCTGAAGGTGGTCGATGAAACGCTGGCGTCCTTCATCGCCAACGGTCCGACCGTCGACGAGCTGAAGGCGGCCAAGCGCAATCTGGTCGATGGCTTCTCGTTGCGCCTGGACAGCAACCGCAAGCTGCTCGACAGCCTTGCGACCATCGGTTTCTACGGCCTGCCGCTCGACTGGCTCAGCAAATTCCAGGAGCGGGTCGAGGCGGTGACGGCGGCACAGGTGAAGGAGGCCTTCCAGCGCCGCCTGTCCGCCGACCACATGGTGCGGGTGATCGTCGCCGGCGACTGAGGGTTGGTCACTGCCGGCGGCGCCCGGCACCACGAAACAAGCCGCCACAAGTGCAAGCGGGCGCGCAGGTAGAATCGCGGCCATGTCCCGCATACGCATCATCGGCGGCCAGTGGCGCAGCCGCCTCCTTCCGGTGGCGGCGGTGCCGGGGCTGCGCCCCACTCCGGATTCGGTGCGCGAGCGCCTGTTCAACTGGCTGGGCCAGGACCTGAACGGGCTGCATTGCCTCGATCTCTTTGCCGGCACCGGCGTGCTCGGATTCGAGGCCGCGTCCCGCGGCGCCGCCTCGGTCACGCTGGTCGAGCGCGATGCCCGCGCATTCGGCAAGCTGCGCGAAGCGGTCGAACTGCTGCCCGCACCACAGGTCAGGCTGGTCAGGGGCGATGCGCTAGAATTCGCCGCCCAGCCACCGCAGCGCTTCGATGTACTCTTTCTCGACCCGCCCTACGGCAAGGGTCTGCTCGATCGCGTGGTACCGCATCTGCCGCACCTGCTGACCGACGACGCGGTGATCTACTGCGAGGCCGAACAGCCGGTGCCGGCGCTCGGCGATTACCGGGCGACGCGCGAGGGGCGGGCGGGGCAAGTCCATTACCAGCTGCTGGAACGATCATGAACGGCACCATTGCGGTCTATCCGGGCACTTTCGACCCGATCACGCGCGGCCACGAGGACCTTGTGCGGCGCGCAGCGGCGATGTTCGACCGCGTCATCGTCGGCGTCGCCGAAAGCCGTTCCAAACGGCCGTTCTTCAACACCGAAGAACGGGTCGACATGGCGCGCGAAATACTCGCGGCCTATCCTAACGTCGAGGTGCGCGGGTTTTCCTGCCTGCTGATGGACTTCCTGAGCGAGTGCAAGGCGCGGATCATCGTGCGTGGCCTGCGCGCGGTGTCCGACTTCGAGTATGAATTTCAGATGGCCGGCATGAACCGGGCGCTGCGTCCGGACGTCGAAACAGTGTTCCTGACGCCAGCCGATCAATACATGTTCATCTCGGCCACGATGGTCCGGGAAATCGCCTCTCTGGGCGGTGACGTCAGCAAGTTCGTGCAGCCGTCGGTGCTGGCGCGGATAAGCGACAAGGTTGAAGCAATGCGTGGAGGCAAATGAAGTGTCTTTGATAATCACCGACGAATGCATCAACTGCGATGTGTGCGAGCCGGAATGCCCGAACGGGGCGATTTCGCAGGGACCGGAAATCTATGTGATCGATCCGTCCAAGTGCACCGAGTGCGTCGGCCATTTCGACGAGCCGCAGTGCCAGCAGGTCTGCCCGGTCGACTGTATTCCGCTGGATCCGAACCACAAGGAGACCCGCGAACAGCTGCTGGAGAAGTACAACCACCTCACCGCCAAGGCCTGACGCTCGCCGGCCCCGGCGTGCTCAGGCCGCCGCGGCCGAGATGACCCGCAGTACCGGTGCCTTGAGCGCCGAGTCGAGCGCGCTTTCGAGACGCGCCAGTTCCTCCAGCTGCTGATCGATCGCCGCGCCGTTCTGGCGCAGTTCCTCGATCCGCTCTTCCAGCGTGTCGGTCGCCTCGTGGATGCGCTTCACGCTTTCGAGCCGGCGCTTCAGCTGCTTCTGGTGTTCGCGCACCTGGTTCTCGAGCGGCGCCATGATGGCGCGCAGCCAGTGCTCGACGTCGCGGTTCACCACTTCCATGTGCTTGCGCACCTGCACGGCGACGGTTTCGAAGAAGCGCTGCGTGAGCTGGCGCTTTTCGGTGGTGAGCATGTTCAGCCAGGTATTGAACTGCTGGTGGAAGGCCTTTTCGAGCCGGGTGATGTCCTTTTCGTAACGATGGACCGAGAACGGCACCGGCACGCCCAGACGCAGGTCGTGCTCGGTCGAGAAGCGCTGGTACATCGCTTCCATCATGCGGAAGATTTCATCCACGCTGGCGGCCGAGCGGGTCAGGCTGTCGCGCACGTCGTCGAAGAAGGCGTTCATCGCGTCGCGCAGCTGCAGCGAGAAGTTGGCCGCCTCCATCTGTTCGCGCGTGTGGTTGGTGCGCGCGCGCAGCGCGTCCATGCCGAGGTGGGCGAACAGCACGTTGGTCTGCGACGAGAACACGTTGCGCGTGGCATAGAAGCGTTCGAGGCCGCGTTCGAACTCCTCCTTTTCCGCCCGCACCCGCTTCAGCATGTACTGGATGACGCCACGGTTCTTGCCGCGCAGGTCGGAAAATTCGGCCAGCTGGTCGTCGATGCTGCGCCGGCGGCCTGCCAGCACCTCGCGCGTGCGGGCGATCAGCTCGCGTGCGTCCTTGTCGACGGCGGCGCCGACGATGTCGCGCTTGGCCGGCAGCAGATCCTCGACCAGTGCGCGTTCGAGCTGCGGCAGACGGCTGCGCGCAAGCAGCGCGCCGTCATGCTGGATGCGCGCAAGCAGCCCCTTCTGCGCCGATACCGGAAACACGCGCGACTCCGGGATGTCCAGCGTGGCTGCACAGGAGGCGATCTGGCGGGCGATTTCCGATTCGATCTGGGTTTCGGAGCGCAGGCCGTCCCACAGACTGTCCATCTTGTTCAGCACGGCGATACGGCCCTGACGCGATCCACCGGCCGCGGTCACGTGCGTCTTCCAGACGCCGAGGTCGCTCTGCGTGACACCGGTGTCCATGCCCAGCACGAACAGCACGGCGTGCGCCGACGGCAGCAGCGACAACGTCAGTTCGGGTTCGGCGCCAATCGCGTTCAGACCCGGCGTGTCGAGGATGACCAGCCCCTGGCGCAGCAGCGGGTGCGGCAGATTGATGATGGCGTGGCGCCACGCCGGCACCTCGACCATGCCCTGCGAATCGGGCTGCAGGCCGTTCTCGCCGCTCAGATCGATACGGAAGCCCAGTGCCTCGGCTTCGCCGATGGCCACCTTGCGCTGTTCGCTGACCCGGCCCAGCGCCTGCTGCATGGCCACCGTCGAGGTGGTGTCGAGTTCGATGCGCTTCCAGGCGCCGGGCTGTGATTTCAGGTCGGACACCGTGGTGGTGCCACGCCGGGTGTCGATCGGCAGCAAGTCTATGCAGGCCGGGCGAGACCCGTCGTACATCAGTTCGGTCGGGCACATCGTGGTGCGGCCCGAGCTGGACGGCAGCACGCGCGCGCCCTGGTCGCCGAAGAAGACGGCATTGATCAGTTCGGACTTGCCGCGCGAGAACTCGGCGACGAAGGCCACGACCAGGCGGTCGTCGCGCAGCTTCTGCAGCAGCTGTTCGATGCACAGATCGTTGTGGCTGTCGTTCAGGTTGCTTTCGAACAGCCAGCCGCGCAGACGCACGATGGTCTGTTCGACCCGCGTACGCCAGGCGCCATATGCCGACAATTCCTCCTGCATGCCCATCGCCGTCTCCTCCACGCAAATGTCAATCTAGCACAGGCGCTGCGCGCTATCGCTGGCAGGTCGGGCAGAAGAAGGTCGAACGTCCGCCCATCCGGCGGTTGCGCACCGCCGTGCCGCATACGCGGCAGGGCTGGCCATCTCGTCCGTAGACGAAATAGGACTGCTGGAAATAGCCGGGTTCGCCGTCGGCATGCATGAAGTCGCGCAGTGTGCTGCCACCGGCCTCGAGTGCGTCGCGCAGCGTGGCGCGGATTTCGTCGTACAGGCGCGCGCACTGCGGGCGGGTCAGGCGCCGGGCCGCAATACCCGGGCGCAGGCGCGCGCGGAACAGGCTTTCCGAGGCGTAGATGTTGCCGACGCCGACCACCACTGCGCTGTCCATGATGGCCAGTTTGATCGCGCACTGCCGCCGCGTCAGTGCGGCGTGCAGTCCGGCGGCGCTGAAATCGTCGCCCAGCGGCTCGGGGCCGAGGCCGGCGAGCAGCGGGTGGGTCGCGTCGGCGCCCTCGTGCCACAGCACCGCACCGAAGCGGCGGGGATCGCGCAGCCGCAGCACGCGGTCGCCGAAGACGATGTCGACATGGTCGTGCGTGCCCGCCGGCACGTCGCGGTCGAGCACGCGCAGACTGCCGGACATGCCGAGGTGCAGGATGAGCGTGCCGCGGTCGAAGCGCAGCAGCAGGTATTTGGCACGCCGGTCGATGTCGCGCAGCGTCTGGCCGGGCAGCGTGGCGGGCAGGTCGGCGGGTACCGGCCAGCGCAGTCGCGCATTGCGGAGGGTGACCGCGGTCGCCACGCGACCGGTCAAGGGCGCGGCAATGCCACGGCGTGTCACTTCGACTTCGGGCAGTTCGGGCATCGGAAAGGTGAGCCGCGGCACGGCGGCGGGGACGTGTTTTGGAATAAGATCGGAGCCGTTTCCGGCATCGGCGCCGCATAGGGCGGTGCGCCGGGGGCGCTGCAACGAATTCTAGCCGTCACACTCAAAGGCCGTAAGCGCTTCAGTCCGTTGCGAAATCACCCTGGCCACTGGCGATCATGCCCATGACGACCCGACCCCTCCTGCTCGCTGTCCTTCTTCCTCTCGTGCTCGGCGCCTGCGCGCAGACCGCCAAGCGGCCGCCAGTGGCGGCTGCGCCGACCGAGGCTCCGGCAGAGGCCGCGCCGCCACGCGCACCGCAGCTGCCCGAAATCGAACTGACGCGCCAGATCACCTACCAGCTGCTGCTCGGCGAGGTGGCGGCACAGCGCGGCGAACTGGGTCTGTCGGCGTCCGCCTATATGGATCTGGCGCAGTCCACCCGCGACCCGCGCATCGCCAAACGCGCGGCCGAAATATCGGCCTTCAGCCGGCAGAACGACATCGCGCTGCAGGCCACCCAGCTCTGGCTGGAACTCGATCCCGAGTCGGTACAGGCGCGGCAGATGCTGACCGGTCTGCTGGTCAATGCGAACCGGCCGCAGGAACTCGAACCGCAACTCGCCAGCCTGCTCGCGCAGGAGGGCAACCAGATCGGCGAAAGCCTGCTGCGGCTCAACCGTGTGCTGGGGCGCCTGTCGGACAAGGCCGAGGTGCTGGCCATGGTCGATCGCCTGACCGAGCCCTATCTGCAGTACCCGGAGGCCTGGTTCGCGCGCTCGCAGGCCGCGATGCAGGCGCGCGAGCCGAAGCGGGCGCTGGCCGACGCGACCAAGGCGCACGACATGCGCCCGGAATGGGAACCCGGCCTGTTGCTGAAGGCGCAGGCCACTGCCGAGAGCGATCCGCACGCCGCGACCCGGCTGATGGGCGACTACCTGAAGAAGTATCCACAGGCACGTGACGTGCGGCTGCAATATGCACGTTCGCTGGTGGCCGAACGCAATTTCCCGGAGGCGCGCAAGCAGTTCGAGAACATTCTCGGCGGCGCGCCGAACAACCCGGACGTCGTGTTCGCGGTCGGTGTGCTGGCGATGCAGATGCAGGACTACGCCGGCGCGCAGACCTATTTCAAGCGGCTGCTGACGCTGCGCTATCAGGACATGAACCTGATCAAGCTCTATCTCGGGCAGCTGGCCGAGGAGCTGAAGCAGCCGGACGAAGCGCTCGACTGGTATCGCCAGGTCGGGCAGGGTGACCACTACCTCGGCGCGCAGGGGCGTTACGTGCTGCTGCTCAGCCGCACCGGGCGACTCGACGAAGCGCGCGCTCACCTGCGCGATCTGGCCGCACGGCCGGGCGGTGACAAGGCACGTTCGGCGCTGATGGAATTCCAGCTGCTGCGCGATGCGAACCGGGTCGAAGAAGGTTACGCCGTGCTCGAAGAGGCGCTGGTGGCGCAGCCGGACAATGCGGAACTGCTGTATGAGACGGCGATGATCGCCGAGCGGCAGAACCGCATCGAGGTCGCCGAACAGCGGCTGCGCCGGGTGATCGAGGTGAAACCGGATCATGCCCATGCCTACAATGCGCTCGGCTATTCGCTCGCCGATCGCAACATCCGCCTCGACGAGGCGCAGGCGCTGATCGCCAAGGGGCTCGAACTGGCGCCGGATGATCCCTTCATTCTCGACAGCATGGGTTGGGTGCTGTTCCGGCGCGGCGATCTGAACGGTGCCTTGACCTATCTGGAGCGCGCCTTCGCGATCCGCCCCGATCCGGAAATCGCCGCTCACCTCGGCGAAGTGCAGTGGCTGCTCGGTCGTCGCGAGGACGCCGAGAAGCTGTGGCGCACGGTTGCTGCGCAGCACCCGGACAACGCCGCGCTGGAATCGACCATCAAGCGCTACATTCCGTGATGCGGGTGCTGCTGTGTGCCGGCGCGCTGGCGCTGGCCGGTTGTGCCGCGCTGCCGCCGCCGGCTGTCGAAGATCCGCAGGTGCTCGCGCTGCGCGAGCGTGCGCGTGACGCGGCCAATCCCGCCTTTTCGCTGAGCGGGCGCTTCGTTGTCAAAGGACCCGAACAGACCGCCTCGGCGGCGCTGGACTGGCAGCACGCGAAGGACCGCGACGAACTTCAGATCAACGGACCGCTCGGCAAGGTGCTGGCGCAGCTGGTGCGCGACCCGCAAGGCGTGCGCCTGATCGACGAGCGCCAGCGCGTGACCGAGGCGGCGACGCTCGACGAACTGTCGCGTGCGGTGTTCGGCGCCGAACTGCCGCTGTCGCGGGCCGCCTACTGGGTGACCGGTCGGCCGGGGAGCGCCGACGTGCGATCGCGCGACGCAGCCGGGCGTGTCGCCGTGCTGACCGAACAGTCGTGGCGGGTCGAATTAACCGAGTACGACGGCGACGGCCCGGATGCGCTGCCGCGGCAGATCGACGCCAGCGACGGCGAACACAGCTTCCGTCTGCGCATCGACGCCTGGTACCCGTTGCCGTGACTGCGCGTATCGACTGGCAGGTCTGGCTCGACGCGCCAGCCAAGATCAATCTGTTCCTGCACGTGACCGGCCGCCGCGCGGATGGCTACCACCTGCTGCAGACCGCCTTCCGCTTCGTCGATTTCGGCGACCGCCTGCGCTTTTCTCCGCGGGACGATGGCGAGGTGAGGCGCGTCAGCCCGCTGCCCGGCCTGCCCGAGGCCGACGACCTGTGTGTGCGTGCCGCCCGCCTGCTGCAGGCGGAGACGGGCTGCCCGCGTGGCGTCGACATCGAACTGGACAAGCGACTGCCGATGGGCGGTGGCGTTGGCGGCGGCAGTTCCGACGCTGCGACCGTGCTGCTCGCGTTGAACCGACTGTGGGAACTGGATCTGCCGCGCGCGCGGCTGCAGGCGCTGGGGTTGCAGCTGGGCGCCGACGTGCCGGTGTTCGTGTTCGGCCGCGCCGCGTTTGCCGAAGGCGTCGGCGAGGTGCTGCAGCCGCTCGAATTGCCGCCGGCGGCCTATCTGGTGGTGGCGCCGGGCGTGTCGGTACCGACGCCACGGATTTTTGCCGACCCGGAATTGACACGAAATACCGAAGCTTGCACAATAGCGGACTTTGCTGCAGCGGCCGATCCGGCGGCGCTTTTCGGGCGCAACGATCTTGAGCCGGTCGCAGCGAGGCTGTACCCGGAAGTCAGACAGGCCATCGACATGCTGGCGGCACTGGTCGGGCGCGGCGCGGTGAGAATGAGCGGTTCGGGCGCGTGCGTGTTTGTACAATGCGCCGATCTGCAGGCAGCACAGGATTTGATGAAGGCGTCGTCGGCATCGTGGCCGGCGGGCTGGCAGGGATTCGTTGCACAGGGGCTGGACGAGCACCCGCTGTACCGGATGACTGCAATGGTTTGACACCGTGGGGCGCAAGAGCGCGACGCGGTCGATGCAGAGTTTGGGGAGTCGCCAAGTTGGTCAAGGCACCGGATTTTGATTCCGGCATTCGAAGGTTCGAATCCTTCCTCCTCAGCCAAATTTGATCGGGCGGGCCCGCAGGGAGTGCGGGCCTGCCCGATGTGTTTTCAGGGCAGCAGGCATGCCGACGGGTTGAAACCGGTCATCCGCCTGGAAAGAGCAGGACCGGTTCTCCCGGTTTCAATTCAGCAATCACCGAGTTTCGCGAGGCAGCATGGCTTACGACAGCCTGATGATCTTTACCGGCAACGCCAACCCCAAACTGGCGGCGGACGTTGCCAAGCGGCTCAACATGTCGCTCGGCCGCGCGCAGGTGGGCCGTTTCTCCGACGGCGAAGTCAACGTCGAAATCCTCGAGAACGTCCGCGGCAAGGACGTGTTCGTGCTGCAATCGACCTGTGCGCCGACCAACGACAGCCTGATGGAACTGGTCATCCTGGTCGATGCGCTGAAGCGCGCTTCGGCCGGCCGCATTACCGCGGCGATGCCTTATTTCGGCTATGCCCGCCAGGATCGCCGCCCGCGCAGCGCGCGCGTGCCGATCACCGCCAAGGTGGTGGCCAACATGCTGCAGGCCGTGGGCGTGCAGCGCCTGCTGACGGTGGACCTTCACGCCGACCAGATTCAGGGCTTCTTCGACATCCCGGTCGATAACATCTACGCCACGCCCATCCTGCTTGGCGACATCTGGAAGCAGGAATACCCCAACCTGATGGCCGTTTCGCCCGACGTCGGCGGCGTGGTGCGCGCGCGTGCGTTCGCCAAGCGCCTCGAATGTGACCTGGCCATCATCGACAAGCGTCGCCCGAAGGCGAACGTGTCGGAAGTGATGAACATCATCGGCGACGTTACCGGCCGCACCTGCGTCATCATGGACGACATGGTCGACACCGCCGGCACGCTGTGCAAGGCGGCGCAGGCGCTGAAGGAACACGGCGCCGCCCGCGTGCTCGCCTACTGTACCCACGCCGTGCTGTCCGGCGAGGCCGTCAACCGCATCCAGAATTCCGACCTCGACCAGCTGGTCGTGACCGACACCATCCCGCTGTCGCCGGCCGCCCAGGCCTGCGGCCGCATCCGTGTCGTGTCCATCGCCGAACTGCTGGCCGAAACCCTGCTGCGCATCAGCAACGAGGAATCCGTTTCGTCCCTCTTCATGGAGTAATTGAAGCGGGACACCCCGGGTCGCCTGGTCGCGGGCGACCCTTCATCCACCAGGAGTCATCATGTCCATCGAAATGAACGTCAAGAAGCGCGATGCGCAGGGCACCGGAGCGAGCCGCCGCCTGCGTCGCGCCGACCAGGTCCCGGCCATCATCTACGGCGGCGACAAGCCCGCCACGCCGATCACGCTCGACCACAACGAAATCTTCCACGCCCTGCGCAAGGAAGCTTTCCATGCGTCCGTGCTGACGCTGAACGTCGAAGGCACGAAGGAAACGGTGCTGCTGCGCGACACCCAGATGCACGCCTACAAGCTGCAGGTGCTGCACGTCGACTTCCAGCGCGTCGATGCCACGCACAAGCTGCACACCAAGGTGCCGTTCCACTTCGTCAATGCCGACGCGGCCCCGGGCGTCAAGCTGCAGGGTGGCATCGTGTCGCACGTGATGAACGAACTGGACGTGCAGTGCCTGCCGAGCCAGCTGCCGGAATTCATCGAAGTCGACCTGTCCGGCCTGTCGGTCGGCCAGTCGATCCACGTGTCGCAGATCAAGCTGCCGGCCGGCGTCGAAGCGCTGACCCACGGCACCGACCCGGTGATCGTCACGCTGACGCTGCCGCGCGGCGCCAAGGCTGACGAAGCCGCGGCCGAAGGCGGCGAAGAGAAGTAAGCACAGGCGATGTCCGGGAACGGTTCCAAGGCCGTGCCCCGGCTCGTCGTCGGACTGGGCAACCCCGGTCCGGACTATTCCGAAACCCGGCACAACGCCGGGTTTTGGTTTTGTGAGGGGCTGGCACGCAAGCTGGGCGTTACGCTCAACCGTGAAGCGCGATTCAACGGCTTCACAGGTTCGTCGCGTGCCGACGGCATCACGATATTGCTGCCGCAGACCTTCATGAACCGCTCCGGCCAGTCGGTCGGCGCGCTCGCCCGCTTCTTCCGCATCGCACCGGCTGAAATACTGGTGGTGCACGATGAGCTCGACATCCAGCCGGGCGAACTGCGCCTGAAATTCGGCGGTGGCCTCGGCGGTCACAACGGACTGAAAGACATCAGCGCCCACCTGGCCACACACGACTACTGGCGGCTGCGCATCGGCATCGGCCATCCGCGTCAGCTGGCACTGGGATCGGAAGTGGCCGACTATGTTCTGCACCGTCCGCGCATCGAGGAACAGCGCGACATCGACGCCGCCATCGAGCGCGCGCTCGACGCCTGGCCGATGATCGCCGCCGGCGACTGGACGCGCGTGTCCACCCTGCTCAACGCGAAGCCCGGCGCCGGCAAGGCGCCCAAGAGTGCCTAATCAAGGAATCCAGACATGAGCCTCAAATGCGGCATCGTCGGCCTGCCCAATGTCGGCAAGTCCACGCTTTTCAATGCGCTCACCAAGGCCGGCATCGCCGCCGAGAACTACCCGTTCTGCACGATCGAGCCCAACGTCGGCATCGTCGAGGTGCCGGACCCGCGCCTGGCGCAGCTTTCCGAAATCGTGAAGCCGCAGAAGATACAGCCGGCCATCGTCGAATTCGTCGACATCGCCGGTCTGGTCGCCGGTGCCAGCAAGGGCGAAGGCCTCGGCAACCAGTTTCTTGCCAACATCCGCGAAACCGACGCCATCGTTAACGTCGTGCGCTGCTTCGACGACGAGAACGTGGTGCACGTCAATGGCCGTGTCGACCCGATCGCCGACATCGAAACCATCGTGACCGAACTGGCGCTGGCCGACCTCGCCGCCGTCGAGCGCACCATCGCGCGCGACACCAAGAAGGCGCGCGCCGGCGACAAGGACGCGGCCAAGCTGGTCGCCGTGCTGGAAAAGCTGCTGCCGCACCTGAACGAAGGCAAGCCGGCGCGCACGCTGAACCTGTCCGACGACGACAAGGCCATCGTCAAGCCGATGTGCCTGCTGACGATCAAGCCCGCCATGTATGTCGGCAACGTGCTCGAAGACGGTTTTGACAACAACCCCTACCTCGATCGTCTGCGTGAGTTCGCGGCGAAGGAAAGTGCGCCCGTGGTGGCTGTGTGCGCGAAGATCGAAGCCGAACTGGCCGACCTCGACGACGAAGACAAGAAGGCTTTCCTGGCCGACCTCGGCCTCGAAGAGCCGGGCCTGAACCGCCTCATCCGCGCCGGCTACGACCTGCTGGGCCTGCAGACCTACTTCACTGCCGGTGTGAAGGAAGTGCGCGCCTGGACCATCCACAAGGGCGACACGGCGCCGCAGGCTGCCGGCGTCATTCACACCGACTTCGAGCGCGGCTTCATCCGCGCCCAGACCATCGCCTTCGACGACTTCATCGCCTTCAAGGGCGAGCAGGGCGCGAAGGAAGCCGGCAAGATGCGCGCCGAAGGCAAGGAATACGTAGTCAAGGACGGCGACGTGCTGAACTTCCTGTTCAACGTCTGAGCACACTTCCGTTCTGGCAAAGCCCTGGCGACCCGTGGTCGCCGGGGCTTTTTTTCGTCCGCTGTCGAATCTTCCCGCTCCGCTTCGTCTACTTCGTATACGCCGGTCATCGGGAAAGGCGTCACGACAGGATGGAGGGCGAGCACATGATGAAGATCGAAGCGCAGGATCAGCATCGATGGCTGAAGCAGTTCAAGGGCGCATGGCGCGGAAAGAGCGAACCGGTGGCCGACGGAGGGCCGGACGACGCGTGCTGGAGCGGCTGCGAAACGGTGCGCGCGCTCGGCGATCTGTGGGTGCTGTTCGAGGGACGCGGTGACATGCCGGATGGCAGCGCGGCCTGCACTCTGATGACCTTGGGCTTCGACCCGACGCGCGGAGACGGAGGCCGCTTTGTCGGCAACTGGGCAGGGTCGATGATGACGACGCTGTGGCAGTACGAGGGCGAACTGGACGCCGCCGGCCGCGTGCTGTCGCTGTACAGCGAAGGACCCGCCTTCTCCGGCAGCGGCACCGCGCGCTACCGCGACACGATAGAGGTCCATGGCCCGGACGAGCGCACCTTGTCTTCGCACGTGCAGGACGCCGCGGGCAACTGGTCGCCCATCATGCGTATCCGTTACCGCCGGCAGCTGGGGGCGTGAGCGACGCGATAGCGCCGTTGCTCAACGTCCCTCGTCCAGCCAGCGCGCGGCCATGAGCAGGCGGGTGTGGCTGGCCGGGTCGGCTCGCACGGTGGCAGCAAACAGGCGCACGCAGCGCTCGGCCGCGTTCACGTAGCGCGTGTTGCCGGTACGCCGTGCCAGCCTGATCAAGGCCAGCGCGGCGACGCCGTTGCCACCGGGCGTGGCGGCGTCGAGCGCGGGTTTGCTGCGGTGGAACAGCGGCAGCGCGTCGTGGGCGGTGAAGAAGAAACCGCCCTTGTCGTCGTCTTCGAAACGCAGCAGCATCACCTCGGCCAACTGTGTGGCGAAGACGAGGTCGCCGTCGTGCGGCGCGGCATCGTGCAGCGTCAGTGCCGCGTCCAGCAGGAAGGCGTGGTCGTCGAGAAAGCCGTCGATGCCGGGCAGCGACTGCAGGCGGTCGGCGCCGCCCACGTCGTCGCGCCAGCGTGCCGCGCGCAGCGCGTCGAAGCTCGTGCGCGCGGCGTTCAGCCAGTCGCTGCGGCCCAGTACGGCGCCGGCGTGGGCGAGTGCGCTCACCATCAGCGCGTTCCAGGCGGTCGGTGTCTTGCTGTCACGTGCGGCGCGCCCGCGCTCGTCGCGTCGCTCCAGCAGACGACTGCGTGCCTCGTCTATCACCGCCTGCACCGCGTCCACCGGCTGGACCAGCATCGCGGCGAGCTTTTCCGCCGGACGGGCAACGCGCAGATGCCAGAATTTCCCCTCGAAGCCGGGCGGATCGATCAGGCCCCAGTGTGCCGCGCACAGATCCCATTCGACCGGTGTCAGCATCTCGCGCAGCGCCGAGGCTTCCCACAGATATGCGCCGCCTTCGCGGCCGCTGGCGTCGTCGGCGGCAAGGGCGCTGCAGAACAGTCCGTCGTCGCTGCGCATTTCGCGCAATGCCCAGTCCACGGTGAGTTCGGCGGTGCGCCGGAACAGCGCTTCGCCGCTCGCCCGCCAGGCATTGGCGTAGAGCGGCAGCAGCATGGCGCAGTCGCACAGCATCTTTTCGAAGTGCGGGATGTGCCAGGCCGGATCGACGCTGTAGCGGAAGAAGCCGCCGCCGAGCTGGTCGAACAGACCGCCTTCGGCGATGTGACGCAATGATTCCAGCGCCATCGTGCGCGGCGACGGTGTGCCGATGTCGCTGTCCAGCTGCAGCAGGAAGTCGAGGTCGGTCGGATGCGGAAACTTCGGCGCGCCGCCGAAGCCGCCGTGCCGGGCGTCGAAGGCGACCGCCAGCTGCTGTATCGCCTCCTCCTGCACCGATGGGTCCAGCGGCGCGCCGGTGGGCTGCGGCAAGGCGGCGCTGAGCGCCGCAATCAGCGCTTCGTCCTGGCGCGCCAGATCGGCGCGCCTTTCGGTCCATACGGTGCTGACCGATGCCAGGACGTCGCGCAGCGCACTCTGCCCACCGGACGCCTCGCGCGGGAAATAGGTGCCGCCGTAGAAGGGCACGCCCTGCGGCGACAGGAAGACGGTGAGCGGCCAGCCGCCGTTGCCGCGACGCAGCCGTTGCAGCGCCTGCTGGTAGAGGCCGTCGATGTCCGGTCGCTCCTCGCGGTCCACCTTGATGGCGATGAAGCCCTCATTCACCGCGGCAGCCGTGGCCGGATCGGCAAAGGACTCGCGCGCCATCACATGGCACCAGTGGCAGGAGGCGTAGCCGACCGACAGCAGGATGGGGCGATCGAGCCGGCGCGCTTCGGCGAAGGCGGTCTCGCCCCACGGATACCAGTGCACCGGATCGCCGGCGTGCTGCTGCAGGTAAGGGGACGTTTCACCGGCCAGTCGGTTGCGCGGTGCGAGTGCGGTGTCGGTGCTCATCGGATGTCCTTCGCGGGCGGCAGGTGCGGCCGGCGCGAACGCGACAATGAGGACAGCCGCGTACGCCAAAGCCCACATTCGGGCCGGCGAGCGGACTCATGCATCCGCGCTGGCCGGCGGATGCGGGACGCTCAGCAAGATCCGTGCATGCGCTGCACGCATCTTGCTTTTCCGGTGCGGGAGAGATGCGGCGCGCGGTGCGCGCCGGCCACACACCGACAGAGGCCGACCATGCGATTGCGCTTCCACATGACGCCGGGCTCGTGCTCGACCGGCATCCACATCCTGCTCGAACATCTGGAGCTGCCGTTCGAGGCTTACGTCGTGAACCTGCCTGCCGGCGATCACCGTCGCCCGGAATATCTGGCGATCAACCCCAAGGGCACGATTCCGGTGCTGCAGATCGACGAAGAGCCGGCGCTGACCGAATTCCAGTCCATCGCGCTGTGGCTGGCCTGGCAGTTCCCGCGCGCACGGCTGCTGCCGGCGTCGCCATTCGACGCCGCGCGCGCCGTCGATCTGATGACTTATGTCGTGGGCACCGTGCATGGCGCTGGCTACACCCGCATCTTCACGCCCGAGCGTTACCTGTCGGCGGGCGTGGACGACGTGGCGAAGGCGCAGTGGCTGGAGGCGGTCAGGGCGCAGGGCCGGGCCCTGGTGGCGGACGCCGTCACACTGATCGATGCGCGCATTGACGACGACGGCCGGCTGTTCGGCGACGACCTGACGGTCGCCGACGCCGCGCTGTTCTACGTCACCTTCTGGGCCGACCGCATCGGCCTGCTGTTGCCGTCACGCTGTCTCGCCTTCTACCGGCGCATGCGCGAGCGGCCGGTGGTGCGCCGCGTGCTGGCCGAAGAAGGCTATCGCTGAGCCGGCGGATCCGCCGGCCACCCGCCGCGATCAGGACGTCGCGCCGTCGCTCTGCTGGGCGGCCACTTCGGCGCGCACCTTGTCCATGTCCAGCGCCTTGGCTTGTTCGATCAGTTGTTCGAACTGACCGGCGGGCAGCGCGCCCGGCTGTCCGTACAGCACGATCTGGTCGCGGAACACCATCAGGGTCGGAATCGAGCGGATGCCGAAGGCGGCGGCGATGCCCTGTTCCTCTTCGGTATTCACCTTGGCGAACACGATGTCCGGATACTTTTCCGACGCCGCTTCGTAGACCGGGGCAAAATTGCGGCAGGGGCCGCACCAGGGTGCCCAGAAATCGATGATGACGAAAGGGTTGTTTTCGACCGTGCTGTTGAAGCTGTCTTCGGTAAGTTCGATGGTGGCCATGGGGGTCCTTGGGTGTGAATCGCTCGGGGGCGAGCCGGCATGGTAGCCGAGCGTCGCCCGTATGTCGGCCGTTTTGCTCCCAGTCCGACCGGCCCGCTGCACAAGGGTTCGCTGGTGGCGGCGCTGGCCAGCTGGCTGGATGCGCGCGCGGCCGGCGGCGGCTGGCTGTTGCGCATCGAGGACGTGGACGAGCCGCGCTGTTCGCCCGAGGCTGCCGACACCATCCTGCGCCAGCTCGACGCGCTGGGCCTGCACTGGGACGGCGAGGTGGTGTGGCAGAGCCGGCGTACCGCGCGGTATCGCGCCGCGCTCGACGCTCTGGTCGCCCGCGGTCAGGCCTACGGCTGTGTCTGCACGCGCCGCGATCTGGAGTCGCAGCCGCTGGCCTCCGATGGCGCACGGCGTTACCCCGGCACTTGCCGCGATCGCGCCGGCATCGCGCCACGCGCCTGGCGGTTGCGCGTGCCCGCGGGCGAGGTTGCGTTCGACGACCGCGTACTCGGTCGCATCGCGGTCGATGTGGCGGCGGATTCCGGCGACTTCGTGCTGTGGCGTGCCGACGGCTACTGCGCCTATCAGCTTGCGGTGGTGGTGGATGACGCCGACCAGGGCGTGACCGACGTCGTGCGCGGCGCCGATCTGCTCACCTCGACGCCTCGGCAGATCCTGGTGCAGCGCGCGCTCGGCCTGCCGCAGCCGCGCTACGCACACGTACCGGTGGTGCTCGACGCGAACGGCGAAAAGCTGTCCAAGCAGACACGCGCGCCGGCGCTGGAACCGGCCGACGCGCTGACCGACCTGGCGGAGGCGCTCGCCTTTCTGCGTCACCCGCCGCCAACCGACATCGTGGCCTCGGGGCGTGAGGATCTGCTCACGTGGGCGGTGCAGCGGTGGACGCTGACCGCGCTGTCCGGGACGCAGTAGCAGAGGGACTCAGTAGTGCGGCGGAATGTCCTGCTGCGCGTCGGCGCGCTCGGCCGGTTGCATGCCCTGCACCTGCGCATAGACGTGCTTGAGCTGCAATTGCAGCGATTCGATGGCGCGCTGCTGCTCGAACACGGTGCGGTTCAGCGCGTCCAGCATGTCGTCCATCAGCGCGATGCGGGCTTCGAGGTCGTTCAGGCGGTCGGTCATGTCGGTGTGTCCGGAGAATGTTGGCGGGCCAGCGCCCAGGCGACGTGTTCGCGCACGACCGGTGATGCGTGGTCGGCACGCGCCTGCAGCGCGGCGATATGGGCGGCGGAGGACGGCGCGTTGCCGAGGGCGACCGCGATATTGCGCAGCCAGCGCTCATGGCCGATGCGGCGGATCGCGCTGCCTTCGAGCCGGCGGTTGAATTCGTCCTCCGACCAGGCGAACAGCTCACCCAGCGAAGCGCGGTCCAGACCGTTGCGCACCGCGAAGTCCGGCTCGACGGCCTTGACCGCGTGGCGGTTCCACGGGCACACCAGCTGGCAGTCGTCGCAGCCGTAGATGCGGTTGCCGATCGCCGGGCGTAGCGGCTCGGGAATCGGGCCGTCCAGTTCTATCGTCAGGTAGGACACGCATAGCCGCGCGTCCAGCTGGTAGGGCGCGACGATGGCGCCGGTCGGGCAGACGTCGATGCAGCGGGTACAGGTGCCGCAGTGGTCGGCTTGCGGCGCGTCGGGTGGCAGCGGCAGCGTGGTGAACAGTTCGCCGAGGAAGAACATCGAGCCGGCGTCGCGGTGGATCAGCAGCGTGTGCTTGCCGCGCCAGCCGAGTGCGGCGCGGCGGGCGATCTCGACTTCCAGCACCGGCGCCGAATCGGTAAATGCACGGTGGCCGAACGGGCCGACCACGCTCTCGATCCGTTCCGCCAGCTTCTGCAGCCGGCTGCGCAGCACCTTGTGGTAATCGCGGCCGAGCGCGTAGCGCGACACATAGCCCAGTTCGCTATCGTCCAGAACGGTCTGTGCGTCCACAGCGTCGTCCGGCCAGTACGGCATGCGGGCGCTGATGACCGACAGCGTGCCCGGCACCAGTTCGGCCGGGCGTGCACGCATCGCGCCGTGGCGCGCCATGTAGTCCAGTTCGCCGTGGCGGCCGGCGGCCAGCCAGTCGAGCAGCCGGGTTTCCGCCTCGCCCAGATCGATGCCGGAGATACCGACCGACGCGAAACCCAGTTCGCGCCCCCAGCCGCGGATGTGCGCGACCAGCTCTTCCGGGCTGCAGGGCAGGGTGCCGCTCATCGCGCGCTCACCCGGGCGGATAATGGCGGCCGATCCGATTTTGCGCAGACCGCCATGAATGATTCGACCCTGACGATGGACCTCGCCGACACCGCCGCCACCGAGGCGCTGGGCGCGCAACTGGCGCGCGCGCTGGCGCCCGGACTGTGCGTATTTCTGGACGGCGACCTGGGCGCCGGCAAGACCACGCTGGTGCGCGGGCTGCTCAGGGCGCTGGGCCACACGGGAAAGGTAAAAAGTCCGACCTTCACTTTGCTTGAATCGTATGCTATTTCTAGCTTAAACTTCCCGTTGTATCACTTTGATTTTTATCGCTTCACGCATCCGGATGAATTCATCGAAGCAGGTCTGGACGAATACTTCGGGCAAACCGGCGAAAGCGCGGGCGTCTGTCTGGTCGAATGGCCGGACAAGGCGGGCGCGCATCTGCCGCAGCCCGATCTGCGCATCGCGCTCGCCATGGTCGGCGAAGCGCGCCGTGCGCGGCTGTCCGCCGGCAGCGAAGGAGGTCGGGCATGTTTAAGCCGTTTGTCCGTCGCCGCGGAAGGACTTCCGCCCGCGACCTGAGCCGGCGCGATTTTCTCGGGTTTTCCGGCGCTGCGCTGCTGCTGTCGGTGAGCCCGGTCGGGCGCGCTGCCGCCACCTCGCTGCTGGCCGTCCGCGTCTGGCCGTCGCTGGAATATACCCGCATCACGCTGGAATCCCGCGACGCGTTGAAGTTCGCGCACTTCACAGTGCAGAACCCGGAACGCCTGGTGATCGACATCGAGGGCGTGGAGCTGAACAACGTGCTCGGCAGCCTGCCGGGCAAGATTTCCGATACCGATCCCTACATCAAGCTCATCCGCGCCGGCCGCAACAAGCCGGGCGTGGTGCGGCTTGTGATGGAGCTGAAGACCGAGGTGAAGCCGCAGGTATTCACGCTGGCGCCGGTCGGTCAGTACGGTCACCGGCTGGTGATGGACATCTATCCGTCGCAGCCCATCGACCCGCTGATGCAGCTCGCGCGTCAGGGCGACATCCAGTACCAGGGCGACGTCGCACCCGACCAGCCCGACGCGCCTGCACAGTCGCAGGCGGCCGAGCCGGCACCCGAACCGGCGAATCAGACCGCGTCGCGCGATGCGGGCAGCAAGAAGACGGAGGTCGACGTGAGTCGCCTCGTCACCATCGTGCTCGACCCCGGCCATGGCGGTGAAGACCCCGGTGCGGTTGGCCGTGGCGGCAGCTACGAGAAGAACGTGACGCTGGAAGTGGCACAGCGCCTGCAGAAAAAGATAGACGCCGACCCGACGATGCGCGCCGTACTGACGCGCGACGCCGATTTCTTCGTGCCGCTGGGCACTCGCGTCGCCAAGGCGCGCCGCGTGCGCGCCGACCTGTTCGTGTCCATCCACGCTGACGCCTTCGTGCGGCCCGATGCGCGCGGCAGTTCGGTGTTCGTGCTGTCCGACCGTGGCGCCACCAGTTCGGCCGCGCGCTGGCTGGCGCAGCGCGAGAACTCGGCCGACCTGATCGGCGGCGTCAATCTCGACGTCAAGGACCCCTATCTCGCGCGCACGCTGCTCGACCTGTCGCAGACGGCGACGATGAACGATTCGATGAAGCTGGGCCGCGCCGTGCTGGGCGAACTGGGCGGCGTGAACACGCTGCACAAGCCGCATGTCGAGCAGGCCGGCTTCGCCGTGCTGAAGGCGCCGGACATTCCGTCCATCCTGGTCGAGACCGCCTTCATTTCCAACCCGGAAGAAGAGAAGCGGCTGACCGACGACGCCTACCAGGACAAGCTGGCCGACGCCATCCTGCGCGGCATCCGCCGCTATCTGGCGAAGAATCCGCCGATGGCCAAGTCGCGGCTGGCGTCGCTGTAAGCGGCCGGCGGCATTCAGCGCACGCCGCGGTAGCCGCCTGCCACGCCTCTCGGCGACAGCACCCACTGCCACAGCTGGATGTCGCGCGCGCGGAAAGCGCCGGCGCAGGACAGCAGGTAGTAGCGCCACATGCGGTGGAAGCGTTCGCCGAGGCGCTCGGCGAACTGCGGCCAGGCGGCTTCGAAGTTCGCGTGCCAGGCCATCAGCGTGCGGTCGTAGTCGGCGCCGAAGTTGTGCAGGTCCTCCACCACGAATACATCATCGACGGCGTCGCCGATCTGGCCGATCGACGGCAGTTCGCCGTTGGGGAAGATGTAGCGGTCTATCCAGGGGTCCGTGACGCCGCGCCGCGTGTTCTTGCCTATCGTATGCAGCAGCGCCAGCCCGTCGGGCGCCAGTGCGCGCCGCACCACCTGCATGAAAGTGCGGAAGTTGCGCCGGCCGACGTGCTCGAACATGCCGACGCTGGCTACCCGGTCGAAGGTTTCGCTGCCGTTGAGTTCGCGGTAGTCCTGCAGCCGGAACTCGACCGGCAGTCCCGCGTAGCGTTGCTGTGCCCACTCAGCCTGTTCGCGCGATACGGTGACGCCGGTGCCGCGCACGCCGTGGTGCTCGGCGGCGTAGCCGAGCAGGCTGCCCCAGCCGCAACCGATGTCCAGCAGGTGCATGCCGGGGCGCAGGTCCAGCTTGCGGCAGATCAGTTCGAGCTTGGCCTCCTGCGCCGACGTGAGGTCGGCGGCGTCCTGCCAGTAGCCGCAGGTGTAGGTCATGCGCGGGTCCAGCATCGCCGCGTAGAAATCGTTGCCGAGGTCGTAGTGGCGTTCGCCGACCTGCCAGGCGCGACGCGGCGTCTGCCGGTTCAGCAGGCGGGCGCTGAAGGCGTGCATCAGCAGCGACGCCGGCTTCACCCGCGCATCCAGCCGGGCGCGCAGCAGGCGGGCGAAGAATTCGTCGAGCCGGCCGGCGTCCCAATCGCCATCCATATAGGCTTCGCCCAGACCGAGGCTGCCGTATGCGAACACGCGCTCAGGCAGGCGAGGGTGGTGCATCTGCAGGTCGCAGGGCGCGTCGCCGTCGAGCGTGATGCCGGCGTCGGCGAGCAGGCCGGTCAGCAGCCGCAGGCGGGGCGAAGGGGCCGGCGCAGGCGCGGCAGCTGGTTGTTCGAACGCTTCTCTTTTCATCCGTGGTCTTCCTCGTCAGGGCGAAGGCAGGAAAAAAGTGACCGTAGGCAGGCGGCCGGCGTCGCCACCTGAAGTTTTAGACGTAGTCCAAGGTATGCGCCTTCGCAATGTTCCAGGTCAAGCTTTCGTCCGGTTGCGCCGCGTGAAAACCCTGAAATGGCGTGCCGGCGCGCGCTTGACTCACGTCATGGGCGGCCGGTGCGCAGCCGCCTAGAATGTGAGCCCATGATTCGAACCCTGTCCCCGTGATGAACGCGCCGGAATCACCGCTGAACCTGAGTGCGGATGCGGCCGCTGCGACGACGGCCTGCTATCACTGCGGGCTGCCGGTCGATGGCCCGGTGCGCTACCGCGTCCGCGTCGCCGGTGAGGACAGGCCGATGTGCTGCGCCGGCTGTGCGGCGGTCGCCGAAGCCATCTCCGGCGGTGGTCTGGAGGCTTTCTACGCCCACCGCGACGCCTTGCCCGAAACGGCACCCGACGGCGGTGCGCGCGACCTGTCGGTATACGACCTGCCGGAAGTGCAGGCCGATTTCGTCCGCACGGTCGCCCACGCGGACTGCGCCGACGCCCGCGAGGCGCTGCTCATCATCGAGGGCATACGCTGTGCGGCCTGCGTGTGGCTGAACGAACAGCACGTCGGTCGCCTGCCCGGCGTGCTGGTGCTCGAAATCAACTACGCGACGCGCCGTGCGCGTGTGGTGTGGGACCCGGTCCGGATTCAGCTGTCGGCCATCCTGCGGGCGGTGACCGAGATCGGCTACGAAGCGTGGCCGAACGATCGCGCACACGCCGAGTCGGTCGCCCGCAGCGAGCGACGCGACGCGCTGTGGCGCCTGGCGGTGGCCGGGCTCGGCATGATGCAGGTGATGATGTACGCGTGGCCGGAATACACCGCCGGTGACGCCGAACTGCCGGGCAGCATCGCCGCGCTGATGCGCTGGGCCAGTCTGGTGCTGACGGCCCCCGTCGTGTGCTACTCGGCCGCCCCCTTCTTCTCGCGCGCGCTGCGCGACCTGGCGGCGAAGCGCGTCGGCATGGACCTGCCGGTCGCGCTCGGCATCGGTGCCGCCTTCATCGCCAGTCTGTGGGCCACGGTGACGCATTCGGGCGAGGTGTATTTCGATTCGGTCACCATGTTCGTATTCCTGCTGCTGGGTGGGCGCTATCTCGAAATGCTGGCGCGCCAGCGTGCGGTGCGCGGCGTCGAGGAACTGGCGCGCGTGATGCCGGCGCTGGCGCACCGTTTCACCGCGTGGCCGGGAACGGCGACCGAGGCGGTGCCGGTGGCGCGACTGCTGGCGGGCGACCACGTTGTGGTCGCCGCCGGCGAGGTGTTTCCGGCCGACGGCCGTCTGGTCGATGGCCGCAGCGAGGTCGATGAAAGCCTGCTCACCGGCGAGTCGAAGCCGCAGGGCCGCGGCCCCGGCGACCGCGTGGTCGGCGGCAGCGTAAACATCGGCTCGCCGGTGGTGCTGGCGGTGGAGCAGGTCGGCGAGGCAACGCGGCTGGCGGCGATCCGCCGGTTGATCGGCCGTGCTTCGGCCAGCCGGCCCGAGGTGGTGCAGTTCGCCGATCGCATCGCCGTTCATTTCGTCAAGGCGCTCATCGTGCTGGCCGTGCTGACCGCCGGAGTCTGGCTCTGGCTGGACCCATCGCAGGCGCTGTCCGTCTTCGTCGCGGTGCTGGTCGTCAGTTGCCCGTGCGCGCTGTCGCTGGCCACACCGGCCGCGCTGACCGTCGGCACCGGCGTGCTGTCGCGCAGCGGTCTGCTGGTGACCCGCGCACACGCGATCGAAACGCTGGCGCGCGTCACCCACGTCGTGTTCGACAAGACCGGCACCCTCACCACCGGCGCCATGGCCTTGCAGACGGTCGAACTGATGGGCGACATCGACGCCATACAGGCCACCGCGCTGGCCGCGGCGCTGGAAGGGCCGTCCACTCACCCGATCGCGCGTGCGCTGCGCGCGGCGGCCGGTGAGCAGGTGCGCCCGGCCGTCGACGAGCTGTCGGCGGTGACCGGGCAGGGCGTGCAGGGCGTCATCGCCGGCCGTCGCCTGCGGCTGGGCAGCGCGGACTACGTCTGCGCGCTGTCCGGGGCGCCGCTTCCGGACTCGCCGTCGGGCATCGCGACGCCGGTATGGCTGGGTGACGAACGCGGTCTGCTGGCGCGCTTCGATCTCAGCGATGCCGTGCGATCCGGGGCACCCGAATTGCTGGCGCACCTGCGCGAGCGCGGCATCGCGGTCAGCCTGCTGTCGGGCGACGCACACGCACCGGTCGAGGCGCTGGCGCAGGAACTGGGCATCGCCGACGCACACGCGCGGATGACGCCTGAGGGCAAGCGCGCCTATATAGAAGCGTTGCAGCAGCGCGGTGCCGTCGTCGCCATGCTGGGTGACGGTGTCAATGACGCACCGGTGCTGGCGCAGGCCCAGGTGTCGGTGGCGATGGGCGGCGGCACCGAGCTGGCGCGCGCGCAGGGCGATCTGGTGCTGCTGTCCGAACGTTTCGACGCGCTCACGCGCGGGCTCGACACCGCCCAGGCTACGCTGGCCATCGTGCGGCAGAACCTGCGCTGGGCCTTTGCCTACAACCTGCTGGCCATCCCGCCGGCGATGCTGGGCTGGATCACGCCGTGGATGGCCGGCATCGGCATGTCGCTCAGTTCGCTGATGGTGGTGCTCAATGCATTGCGTCTGCAGCGGCGAGCAAAGGAGCGGAACTGATGGACATCCTGTGGTTGCTGGTGCCGATGTCGGTACTGATCGCGCTGGGCATCGGCGCTGTGTTCATCTGGTCGGCGCGCAGCGGCCAGTTCGACGATCTCGAAGGCCCGGCCCATCGCATGCTGATGGACGACGACCGTGCGCAGACCATCGACGACACACCGGCGGCCGGCAAGGACGACCGCAAGGTGTGACGCCCGAGGCGGCCGAGGCGTCATTTCCTGTCTATAGTGCGGATGCACCCACCGACCGGAGCGCGCCGATGACCCGTTGCACCCAGCACGCCCATCACGACCACCAGCACGGCCCGCAATGCGGTCATACCGCGGTGCGCCACGAAGGCCACGTCGATTTCCTGCATGACGGCCATCTGCACCACGTGCATGGCGACCATGTCGACGAGCACGTGATCGCCGTCAGCGCCGCCAACCCGGACGGCTGCACACCGCAGCATCACTGTGCCGGCCATGGCGCCGGTCATGTGCATGGGCCCGGCTGCGGCCACGAAGCGGTGCCGCACGGCGACCACGTCGATTACCTGGTCGACGGTCATCTGCACCATCCGCACGGTGATCACTGCGACGACCACGGCCCGCTGCAGATCGCCTGACGCGCCGGCGCAGCCTGCCGCGGCTATCATGCAGGCCGGGCCTGAAGACTGCGTCGCAATAAATGTCCTTTCATCGAGCCGGCGACGCGTGGCGTTCGCCGGCGCTATTCATGCCGGCGGCACTGCGCGGCTGGCTGACCGATCCTCATTCGCTGACCTCACGCATCAGGGCGCGCTGCCGGCACTTCGCGGTGCAGCCGCTGCGTACCGGCCGTGCCGCGCTGGCGGCCGACGAGGCCTGTCTTCTCGGCAGCGGCCGGGCGCAGGCGCTGTCGCGCGAGGTGCTGCTGCACGCCGACGGCGTGCCGGTGGTGTTCGCGCACAGCGTGGTCAACATGCGTGACGTGCGCGGCGTCTGGCACATGTTCGCCGGCGTCGGCTCGCGGCCGCTCGGTGCGCTGCTGTTCGCCGACGCGCGCATCGCCCGCTCGCCGCTGGCGGCACGCCGGCTCGACGCCCGCCACCCGCTGTACCGGCGCGTGCTGGCCGAAGGCATTGCGGTGAGCGGCCCGCTGTGGGCGCGCCGTTCGTTGTTCGTACGCAGAGGCCGGCCGCTGCTGGTGACCGAAGTCTTCCTGCCGGCCATTTCGGAACTCGCGCCATGAACCTGCTTGCCCGCCTGAATGCCTGGGAACGCCTGATGCGGCTGGACAAGCCGATCGGCATCCTGCTGCTCGCCTGGCCCACGCTGTGGGCGCTGTGGGTGGCCGGCGGCGGCAAGCCGTCCGCCTTCATCGTCTGGATATTCATGCTCGGCACGGTGCTGATGCGCAGCGCCGGCTGCGTCATCAACGACTACGCCGACCGCAATTTCGACGGCCACGTCGAGCGCACGAAGAACCGCCCGCTGGCGACCGGCGAGGTCGGCACGCGTGAGGCGCTGCTGCTGGCCGCTGCGCTGGCGCTGTTCGCCTTCATCCTCATCCTGCCGTTGCACCGGCTGGTCATCCTGCTGTCCTTCGCCGCGCTATTCCTGGCCGCCAGCTACCCCTTCACCAAGCGCTTCTTCGCCATTCCGCAGGCCTATCTTGGCATTGCCTTCGGCTTCGGCATTCCGATGGCCTATGCAGCGCAGCTGTACACGGTGCCGATGGAAGCCTGGCTGCTGCTGGCCGCGAACGTGTTCTGGGCGGTCGCCTACGACACCGAGTACGCGATGGTCGATCGCGACGACGACCTGAAGATCGGCATCCGCACCTCGGCCATCACCTTCGGCCGCTTCGACGTCGCGGCGGTGATGGTCTGCTACGCGATCACGCTGGCTTTGCTCGCGCTCTACGGCCGGCTCGAAGGGCTGCACTGGCCCTACTACGTCGGTCTGGTCGTTGCCGCCGGCATCGCCGGCTATCACTGGACGCTGATCCGCGGCCGCGACCGCGCGCGCTGTTTCCGCGCTTTCCTGCACAACAACTGGCTGGGCGCCGCGGTGTTCGCCGGCATCGTCGCCGATTACGCCTTGCGTTGACGCGGCGGCGTAAGGCGGGCCACCGACCTGCGTCTACCTGAGCGGGGCGCGTCCGGCCCGGCAACAGGAGAGCGACATGAAGAGGCTGAGCGCGGTGGGTCTTGCGGCGGCTGCATTGCTATGCATCTTCGAGGCGCAGGCGGGGCCGCTGCGCGAGCGTCTGGCTGAGCGGCGCGCCGACAGCGGAGCCGAGATCCGCCTGCCCGCCGGCAGTCGCGCGCAACGCAATATCGCTTATGGCGAGCATGCCGACCAGCGCATGGACGTCTACATCCCCGACGGCGCCCGCGACGCACCGGTGCTCTTCCTCGTGCATGGCGGTGGCTGGCGTCGCGGCGACAAAGCGCACGGCCGGCTGATCGGCAACAAGCTTGCGCACTGGCTGCCGGCCGGCGTGATCGTCGTGTCGGTCAATTACCGCATGCTGCCCGACGCCGACGTGCTGACACAGCGCGACGACGTGGCGGCCGCGCTGGCCAGGGCGCAATCGCTGGCGCCCTCCTGGGGCGGCGATCCGTTGCGCTTCGTGCTGATGGGGCATTCGGCCGGTGCGCATCTGGTGGCCTTGCTGGCCGCCGCGCCACAGGGCGAACGCCGTTGGCTGGGCAGCGTGCTGCTCGACAGTGGCGCGCTCGACGTCGAACGCCTGATGAAGGAACGCCACGCCGGCCTGTTCGACGACGCTTTCGGCAAGGATCCCGCCTTCTGGCGTGCGACCTCGCCGCTGTACCAGCTTGGCGGGCCGACCGCGCCGTGGCTGGCGGTGTGCTCAAGCCGCCGCCGTCAGGCCTGCGACCAGGTGAAGGTGTTTGCGCAGCGGGTGCGCGAAACCGGCGGCCGCATCGACGAGCTGCCGGTCGATCTGTCGCACGGCGACATCAACGAACAACTGGGTCTGCCCGGCGACTACACGCGGCGGGTCGATGACTTCCTGCGCGGCATCGGCGCCCTGAAATGAAAACGCGCGGCCCTGGAGCCCCGCGTTCTTGTTACGTCCGTTCGGTACGTTTCAGCCGCGGCGACGGGCGCGCAGACCGATCAGGCCCAGGCCGGCCAGCAGCAGCGCGTAGGTTTCGGGTTCCGGCACCGGCGCGACTTCGACCGTCAGCAGCGGGCGATCGCTGACCATGAAGCCTTCGGCGCTGTAGAAGTCGATACCGTTGGTGCCATTTGGCATGAAGGGCAGCAGCGCCCAGCCGTAGCCCGGCACGTCGCCGTCCTGCATGCGGCGCAGCGCGTCGGTGAAATCCAGCACCAGGGTGCCGGATTCGATGTTGGCATCGCCGTTGTCGGCACCGATGGTCAGGAAGGGCAGCATGGCGGCTTCGAGACCGTCGGTCTGGATGCCGTCGCCCATCGTGTTCCAGGTGGCGGATGCGGAGTTCCAGTCGCTCAGCATGTCGTAGAAGCGGATGCCGCTGCCGGCGCTGGTGATCTGCAGCGTCAGCGTGGCCGACACCACGGTTTCGCCGGTCTTGATCTGGTTGGCGGCGCTGCCGAACAGGTTGTCGAAGCGCAGCAGTACGTGGTTCGGCGAACCGTTGTCCGACGCGTCGATGCTCACTTCCTGCTCGTAGCCGCTGCTTGCATCGGGGTCGCTGCTGTACAGCGTCACGTCCATCGTGCCGTCGTAGCCGCCGGCGCCCTGCTGGAAGGTATAGGTCGCGGCGAACGCCGGTGCGGCCGCGAACAGCGCAGCCGCGATCAGGGATTTGCTCAACATGGGAAGCCTCTCGAATCGGAAAGGGCCGGCGCTGGTGCGCCGGCCCGGAACTGCGGACTGCAGGCGTGCGATTACAGTGCGCCGTTATCCCACGGGCCGGTGATCGCGTAGGTGATGCCCGGCGACTGGGTGTTCACGAACAGCCACTCGTTGTGGAAGGTCGCGCCGCAGAACTCGGAACCCATCGAGTTGCTGCTGAAGGAGCGGCCGGACGGACGGGTGTAGGTGCCGATGGCGCCGGTGCGGAAGTCGGCGTTGTTGGCGATGAACGGGAACACGGTGCCGTCAGTGGTCAGGCCGTGGCAGCGCGATACCGAGTTGCCGCCGTCTTCGCACAGGATCAGGCTGCCGCGCGGGCTCCAGGCGATGTTGTCCGGGTTGTCGCAGACGTCGGCGCCGGACGATTCGTAGACCAGCGTGAAGGTTTCGCGACGCGGATCGTAGGCGAAGATCTGGCCCTTGCCGGCGGCACCGCCGCTGGTCGAACACACGTAGATCACGCCGTTGCCGTACCACACGCCTTCGCCGCGCACGATGCTCGACGCTCCCTGCATGATGCCCTGGGCGACCACGCCACCGTAGGACGTACCCGTGATGAAGGGCTTGTTCGGCTCGTCGATGTTTACCCACTCGACGTCGAAGGTGGTGCCCGGAGCCTGTGCCACGCCGGTGTTGTAGTAGCCGTAGCTGACACCGTTGATGCTGCGGGTGGCGTTGTTGGCCGTCTTCAGCTTCATCATCTGCAGCTTGCCGCCCATCTCCGGACGACCGATGACGTTCGGGATGAAGCGGTAGAAGCCGGACGGCGTGCTGTCTTCGGTTTCGTAGATGATGCCGGTGACCGGATCGACGGCAACGGCTTCATGGCTGAAACAGCCCATGTCGACCAGCGGAACGGGCTTGGCGACGCCGGTGGCCGGCACGTCGAAGCAGTAGCCGTGCTGCTTGGAGGCGCCGTTGTGCGGGCCGTCCGACGTTTCTTCACAGGTGATCCACGAGTTCCACGGGGTCGGGCCGCCAGCGCAGTTGCGGATGGTGCCGGAGATCGACGCGTACGCGCCGACCCACTGCTTGGTGCGCGGCGAGAACACGAGGTTGGTCGTGCCGCCGTTGCACAGCGGGTCGTAGGTGATCTTCGGGTTGGCGTACGAACCGGCGGTGCGGCTGCCCTGTTCGTGGTTACGCACCAGCACGATCTTGTTCGCGTCGGCGGCGACCACGGCCATGCCGTCGTGCGCACCCGGAGTGGCGATGCCGTCGGTCATCACGTCGCCGGTCCAGCCGTAGGACCAGTACTTGAAGCCTTCCGGCAGCTGCAGCAGCGGCAGGCCGGTCACTTCGTCGGCGACCGGAGCGAGCGGGCCGTAGTCCGGGCTGAACGGCAGCTGCACGGCGTGCGCCTTCTTCGAACCGAGGATGCTGAAGGGCATCGCCACGGTGGCGGCGGCAGCGACGCCGCTCTTCAGGAAGCCGCGGCGCCCGTAGGTCCAGTGCGGGTCCATGTCCTTGGAGGCGTCGGTCTTGCTGAAGTCGCGCAGGACGTCGATCAGGTCGTCTTGATGGTTCATTGTTGTCTCTCCGTTTTCAGTATGCAGGGGGCGGGTGCGTCAGGCGCGGCGGCGGGCGGCCGCGCCGATCAGGCCGAGGCCGGCCAGCAGCAGGGCGTAGGTCTCGGGCTCCGGCACGGTGGCGGTGATGGTGTAGCCGAGCTGACCGGCGCCGACGTTGTCGCTGAAGTCGGCGATGGCGAGCACGAACAGGCCGTTGCCGTAGTCGTTGAAGAAGTTCGCGCTGGCCGCTTCACCGGCGCCTGCGAGGGGGTTGGACGGCGTGCCATCGGCGCCGGTGACGAACATCGTGGTCGCCGAGGCGCTGCTGATGTCGAAGTAGTTGGCGGTATCGCTCTCGACGCCGTACCAGATGCCGAAAATGACGTCGAGCGTCGGGTCCGTCGGGGTGACGGTGATCGACACTTCGCTCATGAAGTCGGCCTTGAAGGTCCAGAAGGACCAGTTTTCGGCGCCGCCGATGAAGGAATAGCTTTCGGCGGCGACGGTGCCGGCCGTGCTGCCGCTGCCGAACTGGCCGCTGATGGCCGGAGCGGCCGCTTGGGCGCCGGCCGACATCAGGCCGGCCAGCAGGGCGGCCGCAAGGGTGGAACGAATAGACATGGGACTCTCCGGTCTGGGTTGAGACGCGGAAAGTCTGTCGGGCGACGATGTCCTGCCAGTTAATCTTCCGTTAACGTTCGGCGTGCGCAGTCATAGGCCGTTTGGCCGGTGAGGATGGTCCGGTCGGACTATCGGCTGGCGAGCGAACCCAGACTGGCGAGAGCGGTATCGACGCGAGCGTCCCAGCGCACGGCGCACATCAGGCGGATGCAGTTGCGGTA
Organism: Methyloversatilis sp. S146-33; assembly: GCF_059552495.1. Next base: position 35,886 of record NZ_JCANOT010000039.1, on the reverse strand, counting down.
CTTGCCCTGCGGCGAGAACAGCGGGCCGGGCGCGATGCTGATGCCGGCCGCCAGCGCCCGCGACTGCAGCGCCAGCGCGTCGATGTGCTCCGGCAGTTCCACCCACAGGATGAAGCCGCCGGCCGGCCGCGTGCAGCGTGTGCCGGGCGGGAAATGACGCGCGATCGCCGTCTGCATCCTCTCCATCTGTTCGGCGTACTGCCGGCGGATGCGCGCCATGTGCCGCTCCGGCCGGCCACTCGCGAGGTAGTCGGCGAGTGCGCGCTGCGGCAGCAGCGCGGTCGCCATGGTGCTGCCGTACTTGAGGCGCTCGACCTCGCGCCGCCAGCGCCCGGCGACAATCCAGCCGATGCGCAGGCCGGGCGCGAGTGTCTTGGAGAAGGACGAACACAGCAGCACGTGGCCGGTGCGGTCCCAGGCCTTGGCCACGCGCGGGCGTTCGCCGTCGTGTGCCAGCTCGCCGTAGATGTCGTCCTCGATCAGCGCGATGCCGCGACTGGACAGCATCTGCACGATGCGCCGCTTGTGCGCGTCCGGCATCAGCGCGCCGCTCGGGTTGCTGAAGCTGGTGCAGGCGAGGCAGGCCTTGACCGGCCACTTCTCCAGCGCCAGTTCGAGCGCGTCCGGGCTGAGACCGGTCTGTGCATCGGTCGGAATTTCGAGCGCCTTCAGGCCCAGCGATTCGATCAGCTGCAGCGTGCCGAAGAAGGCGGGCGACTCGATGGCGACCACATCGCCCGGCTGCGTGGTCGCGCGCAGCGCCAGCGTCAGCGCTTCCTGGCAGCCGGTGGTGATGACGATGTCGTCGGGGTGGATCTGGCAGCCGGAATCGACCGCGCGGCGGGCGATCTGCACGCGCAGCGCTTCTTCGCCGATGAATTCTCCGTAACGCGCGCTGCCCGCGTCGTCGGCGCGCAATGCGCGGCCGAGGCTCGCGCGGATGTCCTTCACCGGCAGGAAGTCGGCGTGCGGGATGGCGGTGCTGAACACCAGCAGATCGTCGCGGTGCGAGGCGCGCATGACTTGGGCCACGCGTTCCGACATCGTCACTTCGCCCGGCGATTCGTCATCGCAGGTCTGGCAGGCGCGCGGCGGCAGCGCTTCCGGCGTGCGCGCGTAGAAGCCGGACTGCGGCCGCGCCTCCAGCCAGCCCTGCGCTTCGAGCTTGCGGTAGGCGGAAATGCAGGTGGCGATACTCAGGCCCTGCTGCAGCGCGATGCGCCGCACGGACGGCAGGCGCTGGCCCGGTGGGTAAAGACCGGCGCGGATGTCGGAGCGCAGCCGGTCGGCGAGTTGTTCGTAGCGGTTCATGCGGCGTCCTCTCGCGGTGGCGGCTGATACTGTACTGCACGGCATTTTCTGTCGACCGGTACAGTTCGCGCATACTGTTGCCGGTACAGATCCGCTTGACTATCAATTGTGTCGGTCCAAAAACAGATTCCTGTGCATCGACCGTCACAGTTGCCGACGGCATGATCCGGTCATCCCGTGAAGGAGTCCCGCCATGCCGATGATCACGCTGCAACTGTCCCGCCCGCTCGACGCCGAAACCCGCCTCGCCGTGATCCGCGCGGTGACCGATCTGACGGCCGAGATACTTGGCAAGAAGCGCGAACTGACCGCGTTGTCCATCGGCCACAGCGAACACTGGTCGGTCGGCGCGGAGGCGGTCGGCGGCGCGCTGACCGCCTTCCATCTGGAGGTCCGCGTTACCGCCGGCACCAACACGAAGCCGGAGAAGGCGAACTATCTTTCTGCCGTCTGGCAGTCGCTGGACGAACTGGTCGGCCCGCTGCATCCGGCCAGCTACATCGTGGTCAGCGACCTGGCGGCGGATTCATGGGGCTATGCCGGCGAAACACAGGAGTTGCGTCATGTCCGCGCACGCCTGGCTCAGTGATATGGCCCGCCGGCTGCGCGAGGTACGCCGGCAGCGGCGAGCGCGTGCAGAATTGCAGGCGATGAACGATCTCGAACTGCGCGACCTCGGTCTCGGGCGCTCGGACCTGCCGTCGGTGCTCGGGGGGCGCTTCGAGGACGGGTTTCGCGCGCAGGCGAAACGCCTGCATTGATTCAGGACCTGAAATGATCAAGGCGCACAGCCTCACCATGGCCCGTTACCACGGCTGGGCCTTCGACCGCCTGTTCGCGTCGCTCGAGGCGGTCAGCGACGCCGACTGGCGTGCCGATCACGGGCTGTTCTTCAAGAGCCTGCACGGCACCCTCAATCATCTGCTGCTGGCCGACCTGATCTGGTACGGCCGCTTCACCGGCCGGCCGTACGCGGCCGCCTCGCTCGCCGACGAGGTCGAGTCCGATCGCGCGACGCTGCGGCAACGGGTGCGTGCGCAGGCCGAGCGCTGGATCGAACTGGTCGAGGGGGCCGACGAGGCTACCTTCGGGGGTCGGCTGCGCTACGCCAGCATGGCCGCTCAGCCCTGTGACACGCCGTGGGCCGGCACGCTGCTGCATGTGTTCAATCACGCGACCCACCACCGCGGCCAGATGTCGGCGGTCGCCACGCGCCTGGGCCAGCCGGCGCCGGAGATGGACCTCGTCTACTTCCTGCGCCTGAGCGGACTGTGAGCGGACACGAGCCGCGCGCGCCGGAGGACATCGAGTTCGCCGCGGCCGACGGCTACCGGCTGCGTGGTCGCCTGTGGCGACCGCTATTGGATGACGGCAGGCGACCGGCGGTCATCATCTGCTGCGCCACCGGAGTGGCGGCGCGCTACTACGGACGCTTCGCCGCCTGGCTGACCGCACATGGGCTGCCGGCGATGACCTTCGACTACCGCGGCATCGGCGATAGCCGTTACGGCAGCCTGCGCGGACTGCGTGCAACCAAGCACGACTGGGGCGCGCTCGACACCGACGCGGCGATCCGTGCGCTGGCCGCCCGCTTCCCCGGGCGCACGCTGGTCGGCGTCGGCCACAGCATCGGGGGCTTCTGCCTCGGGTCGGCGCCGTCGAATGCGCGGCTCGCCCGACTGCTGCTGGTCGGCTCGCAGTACGCGTACTGGCCCGACTATGCGCCGCGCCAGCGTGTCGGCTACCTGTTGCGCTGGCATCTGCTGATGCCAGCGCTCGCACTGGTGATGGGCTATTTCCCTGGCAAGCGTCTGGGCTGGCTGGAGGACCTGCCGCGCGGTGTCGCGCTCGAATGGGGGCTGCGGCTGTGGCCGGATTTCGACCGGCTTTACCGCTGGCTGCCCGGCGCCGGCGGCGCCCCGGACGGCGACGCGGCGCGCGCAGCCTTTGCGGGCTACCGCGGCGAAGTACTGGCCTGCGCCTCGGCCGACGACCCCTACGCGACGCCGGCGGCGATGGAACGGCTGCTCGGCTGGTTCACGCAGGCGCGCACGCGCCAGGTGCAGTTCCTGCCGGCCCGCTTTGGCCTGAACCGTATCGGCCACTTTGCGCCCTTCCACTCCGACATGCGGCGCACGCTGTGGCCGCTCGGTCTCAAATGGCTGCGCAGCCGCCGCACGGGCTGAACCCGTGCGACGGCGGCTACCGTCAGCGCGTGCTGCGCAGCAGCGACTTCATTGCGGCGTCACGCGGCAGCACGTAGTCGTGCGCGGCCAGCGCGACATTGGTGGCCGGGTCGATCACCTTCAGATTGATGAACACCATGTCTTCCGCGGCGCCATAGGTGCCGACAATGACGGCGCGCGCCTGGTGCGAGCGAGCGAGATCCTTGATCTCGCGGGTGAGCATCATTTCGCCCTGGTGCTGGCGCACATAGACGTTGTTGCGGAATTTCATTTCCACCATGTGGTAACCGGCGCGCGAGAAGCGCGACGATACGTGTTCCGACACCAGCCGGCCGAGCGTGGATGACTGGTCCAGCGCGTCGATGTTCACCACGGTGGCGATGATGAGCGGATTGCCGCTGCCGATCGAATTGTCGATCTGTCCGAGCAGCGCATCGGCCGCCTTGTAGTTGGCGGGCACGAAGCGGTCGCTGGCCGCCTGTTCGTAAGTGGGATCCGGCTTGACCGAGGAGGTGCAGGCGGCCAGCGGCAGCAGGCCGGCACACAGCAGCGCGAGGACAGAGGAACGCATCTCACTGGTCTCCATTCAGGCGGATGGTGTGCGTGCCGCTGCCGGCGTCGTAGAGCGCGCGGTCGCCGTCGGCGACGTAATAGACATGCGTGCGGTGGGCGAGGAAGCGCTGCTCGTCGCTGACCTGCGCAGTGATGATGATTTCCGCCTGCGGCGTCGCGCCCGATGCGAATTCGGAGCGGAACCAGCCGTAGGCATCCGCGCCGACGACGCCTGCGGTCGCCACGCCTGCCGCACTGGCGTCGGCCACGGCGAGACCCCACAGACCGGCCGCCAGCATGGTTGCCGTGCCGCTGTGTTTGTACTGCGGGCGATCGGCCGAGAAGCGCAGTGTGCGGGTGTCGAACTCGAGCACCAGCGCGCCCTGCGGCGTGCGATTGACGGTGCGCCCCTGTTCGATCAAAGCCGAGATGAGCTGCTTCTCGAAAGCGAGATTGAAGTGGGTGCGCGCGCTGCTTTCGCGTACGAACAGCGGGCGTTCGTCCTTCAGGTCGCGCGCGATCTGCGCCGCGACGTCACGGGCGATGACCGACCAGTGGCCGGCCGCCTGTACCTTGGGCTGTTTCGTGGTCGGGAAGTTGGTGGCGAGCGGTGTTTCGCTGTGCGGCGCGGCGCAACCGCCGAGCACTGCGCCAAGGGCGAGGGCTGTGCCCAGGTGTCGGGTGTTCATCGGACGGTCTGACCTCCCGGTTGGTGGAATCCAAGGATATGCATGAAGCATATACGGGGCGGAATCTACCAGAACACGGCAGGCTTGCGTCAACCGCTACGTCAGCGCGTCGTGGCGTGGCGTAGCGCGGCGGCGACGGTGGCGAAGTGGATATCGACGATGTCGGCGATGTCCTCGGCGTAGCCGCCGGCCATCGCCACCGCCAGCGGCAGGTCGTGCCGACCGCAGTAGTCGAATACCCGGGCGTCGCGTGCGGCCAAGCCCGGCTTGGTGAGCCTGAGCCGACCGAGGCGGTCGCCTTCGAATGGATCGGCGCCGGCGAGGAAGAGGACGAACTGCGGGTCGAAGCGCGCGCTCATCCTCGCCAGTGCGTCGTCGAGTGCGGCCAGGTAGGCGTCGTCGCCGCAGCCGTCGGGCAGTGCGACGTCGAGGTGGCTGCGTTCCTTGCGGAAGGGGAAGTTGCGATCGCCGTGCAGCGACAGCGTGAATACGTCGTCCGCCCGTCCGAGGATTTCGGCGGTGCCGTCACCCTGGTGCACGTCGAGGTCGATGATGGCCACGCGTTCGATGCGGCATTCGGCCTGCAGCATGCGGGCGGCCACCGCCGAGTCGTTGAACACGCAATAGCCGGCGCCGCTGGCGCGCTTGGCGTGGTGGGTGCCGCCGGCCAGATTGACCGACACGCCGTCGCGCAGCGCGCTGCGACAGGCGGCCATGGTGGCGCCGGCGGAGCGGCGCGAGCGCTCTATCATCTGCGCCGACCACGGAAAGCCGATCATGCGGATTTCGTTCACGCTCAGTTCGCCGCGGCTGGCGCGGTCGACGTAGCCGGCGTCGTGGGCGCGACACAGTTCGGCGTCGGTCGCGGCCGGCGGCTCGCTCAGCGTGACGCCCGGCAGTTCCGCCGCGACGCGTTCGCGCAGCCGGCGGTACTTGTCCATCGGAAAGCGATGGGTTTCGGGCAGCGGCAGGACGAAGTGGTCAGCGTACCAGGCGAGCATGTCGTGCAGGTGGGCGGGACGGTCGCGCATTCTGACAGCGGGTCGTCAGCAAGGGTTGCGACAGCTGTATCGGAACGCCTGCGGTGCAGCGCGGTCTGTCGCCGCGTGCGGGGTGCGGCGGCCTTCACTATCGCTTACCATCGGCCGCGCGTTGTGCAGGACTCAGCAAGGCGCGAAGCACTGGAGCCGTAACACGACATGAAATACACGGATTTGCGCGACTTCATCGCGCAGCTCGAACGGATGGGCGAACTGAAGCGCGTCGCGCGCCCGGTGTCGCCGCATCTGGAAATGACCGAGATCTGCGACCGCGTGCTGCGCGCGCAGGGGCCTGCGGTGCTGTTTGAGCAGCCGACCGGTCACAGCATGCCGGTACTCGGGAACCTGTTTGGCACACCGGGCCGCGTGGCGCTTGGTATGGGCGTCAGCGGCGACAAGTGGGCGGAAGCGTTGCGCGACATCGGTCGCACGCTGTCCATGCTGAAGGAGCCGGAGCCACCCAAGGGCCTGAAGGATGCGTGGGACAAGCTGCCGATGCTGAAGCAGGTGTTCTCGATGGCGCCGAAGAAGGTGTCGTTGGCGCCGTGTCAGGACATCGTGTGGGAGGGCAGTCAGGTCGATCTGTCGCGCCTGCCGGTGCAGCACTGCTGGCCCGGTGACGCGGCACCGTTGATCACCTGGGGTCTGGTGGTGACGCGCGGACCTGACAAGAAGCGGCAGAACCTCGGCATCTACCGCCAGCAGGTGATCGCGCAGGACAAGGTGATCATGCGCTGGCTGGCCCACCGCGGCGGAGCGCTCGATTTCCGCGACCACGCGCGCAGATTCCCCGGCACGCCCTTCCCAGTGTCGGTGGTGCTGGGCTGCGATCCGGCGACGATACTGGGCGCGGTGACGCCGGTGCCGGACACACTGTCCGAGTACCAGTTCGCCGGCCTGCTGCGTGGCAGCCGCACCGAACTGGTGAAGTGCATCGGCAACGATCTGGACGTGCCGGCCAGCGCCGAAATCGTGCTCGAAGGCGAACTGCGGCCGGACGCGAGCCATCCGACCGGCTACGAGCACGCGCCGGAGGGGCCGTTCGGCGACCACACCGGTTACTACAACGAAGTGGCCGAGTTCCCGGTGTTCACGATCACGCGCATGACCCTGCGCCGCAATCCGATCTACCACTCGACCTACACCGGCAAGCCGCCGGACGAGCCGGCGATGCTGGGGGTGGCGCTGAACGAGGTGTTCGTGCCGCTGTTGCAGAAACAGTTTCCCGAGATCACCGACTTCTACCTGCCGCCGGAGGGCTGTTCCTACCGGCTGGCGGTGGTGTCGATGCGCAAGCAGTATCCAGGGCACGCCAAGCGGGTCATGTTCGGTGTCTGGAGCTTCCTGCGCCAGTTCATGTACACGAAGACCATCATCGTCGTGGACGAGGACATCGACATCCGCAGCTGGCAGGAAGTGATCTGGGCGATGACCACGCGCATGGACGCGAAGCGCGATACCGTCATCGTCGACAACACGCCGATCGACTACCTTGATTTCGCCAGCCCGGTGGCCGGCCTCGGGTCGAAGATGGGGCTGGATGCGACCAACAAGTGGCCGGGCGAAACCAGCCGCGAGTGGGGGCGCACGATAGAGATGGATGCCGACGTGAAGAGGCGGGTCGATGCGATGTGGTCCGAGCTCGGGCTCTGAATCACGGACTTCGATCACGCCTCAGTTTTTCCTTTCATCACGACATTCAGCGCGTAGAGCGCTGAACAGGAGTTGCGATCATGGCCATCGGCCTCTACATCATCGGCGATGAAATCCTGTCCGGCCGCCGTCAGGACGGACACTTTGCCAAAGTGCGCGAACTGCTCGCCGAGCGCGGCCTGCAGCTGTCCTGGGTGAGCTATCTGGGCGACGAACGGCCGCGTCTGATCGACGCTTTCCGTCGTTCGATGGCGACGACCGACATCGTGTTCTCCTGTGGCGGCATCGGTGTCACGCCGGACGACCACACGAGGCAGTCGGCGGCGGCGGCGCTGGGTGTCGACTGCGTGCTGCATCCGGCGGCCGAGGTCGAGATCCGCGCACGCTTCGGCGCCGAGGTGACCGAAAACCGTCTGCGTCTCGGCGAGTTTCCGGCAGGGTGCGACATCATTCCCAATCCGTTCAATCGTATTCCCGGCTTCAGCTGTGGCGATCATCACTTCGTGCCGGGCTTTCCGGAAATGGCCTCGCCGATGATGCAGTGGGTGCTCGACACGAAGTACCGGCACCTGCATCACACCCGCAACTGGACGGAGGCGTCCTTCTTCGTGTTCGATGCGCACGAGAGCCGGCTGCTTGACCTGATGCAGGCGATCGAGCGCGACTACGGTGTCACCGTGTTCAGCCTGCCCAGCTTCGGCAATGCGAAGCGGGCGCGGCCGCACATCGAACTGGGCGCCAAGGGCGATCCGGACAAGGTCGCCCCGGCGCTGGCAGCCATGCGTGTCGAGGTGATCCAGCGCGGCCTGGAGGTCGACGCAGACCCGCTCTGACCGGCGCCAGGCGGGCTGTCGGACCCCTGATCAAGACGCCTGTCACGGCCGGCGAGCAGATCCGATCGACATCGTCGATACGACGATTCACTATTCGCGCGGAATTTTCGTGTGGAGAGTGTTCGATGAATCGCGTGTCGGCGCCGCGTGCCTGTGTAGTGCTCACGCTTGCAGCTGCGCTGGCCGGGTGCTGGCAGATCGACGACCTCGGTGACCTGCCCGGTGGGCCGCACTTAAGCGAGGCCTACGCCATCAACGAAGGTGGGGATGTGGTCGGGTATGGCAGCGATGCCGACGGCAATCGCGCTTTCGTCTGGCGGCGCGGAGTCGGTCTGACGCCGCTGCCGCGGCCTGCGGGCACCGCCGCATGCGCTGCCGCCGGCATCAATGACATGGGTCTCGTCGTCGGACACTGCCAGACGAGCGGCGGCGGCCGGAAGATCGCAGCCGTGTGGTCCGGCGGCGAGGTCGAGGCTGTCCAGTTCCCTGGCCGTCGCGTGCTCAGCAGCGAACTGCTCGCGGTGAATCAGGCCGGTGACGTTGTCGGTGGTTTCCGCGAAGAAGTGGGTCGTTCATTCGTGGTCGACATTGCTTTCACCTGGCGGTACGACAGTTCGCAGCCCTTACGCAGCATCACGCCTTTGCCGTCTGATCTCTGTGGCTCGGGCGTGGCGCGCGCCATCGGACCGCTGGGCTGGATTGCCGGCCATGCGTACGTCACGCCACATCCGCCCTGGTTATGGAATCCGGCGACCGGACGTGCGCATCCGGTCGGAGAGTTGTCGGCGCCGGCCAGCACGAGCGGCGAGGCACGCGGCATCAACGACCAGCGACAGGTCGTCGGCGTTTTCGACGGACGGGGTTTCGTGTGGACGCCGGCCGGACCGGGAGAGGTGCAGGGCACGACGATCGAGATTCCGTTCGAGCCCTACGACATCAACAATCGCGGGCAGGTGGTCGGCGTACAGGGCGGGCGTGCGGTGCTCTATGACCTCGGCACCGAGAGGCTGACGGTGCTCGAGGACCTGCCGGAGGTACGACGGGCGGGCTGGCGTCGCCTGGCGCTGGCGCGAGCGATCAACGATAGAGGTCAGATCGCGGGCTACGGCGTTAATGTGGCGGGCGACGTGAGTGGTTTTGTGATGACTCCGGACTGAAACCCGCTGCAGTCGCGTAAACGAAAAGAGCCCCGCACAAGGCGGGGCTCTTTTCAGACTGCTCTTGAAGACTTAGGCAGCGGCCTTCTTCTTCGCGGTCGTGCTGGCGGCGCCGACGGCACGCACGGTCGCCGAGGTGGCGGCGTTCACGTTGGCTTCAGCCATTTCGACGGCTTGCTTGGCAGCCTTGGCCATGCTGTCGTAGGCGCTGTTGGCGGCGGCGATGGCCGACTTGACAGCGGCGACGGCGACATCGGAACCGGCCGGGGCTTGCTTGGCAGCCTGATCCAGGGTCGAGGTGACAGCCTTGTTGACTTCACCGACCTGAGCTTCGACAACCTTGCTCAGCTCTTCCTGGGTTTGCGAAACGATTTCATAGACGCTGCGCGAGTAGGCAACAACCTTCTCGATCGCCGGCTGGACCAGGCCGCTCTGCAGCGACACGATCTCTTGCACGTCCTTGGCGCCCATCAGGGTCTTGGCGTTCGCGACGCTGTCTTCCAGCAGCGAACGGGCGGTGTTCAGGTTCAGAGCGGCGAGGCGCTCGGTGCTGGCAAAGGCGGTGTTGGCCAGGGTCAGCAGGGCTTCGATGCCGTTCTTGTTGGCGGCGGCGAAATGTTCAGGGGTGAAGGCCATGGTGGTTATCTCCGTACATTTAGTTGAAAGAGCGACCACGACCGGGCGGTAAAACCGGGAACACCCACGAGGTCACCTAAATCGTGCGACTCACTACTTACCCCAAGGGTTCGTATTGCGCTGCACCATGAACACGATTATAGGGCGGGTCGACGTGATGTCAACATGTTTTTGTTGCACTGCACACAAAAACTTTTCCGGATTATTTCTTCGCCTAAACAATGAGATGTGAACGTACGTTCATAAAAACGCAGGAGCCGGGGTGCGCTGCGTCAGATGCCGCGCCAGGGCGCTTTCAGCGCAGTTCGGACAGCAGTCGTGCTGCGGTGCGTTCGGTTTCCCGCAGGTAGGCACTGCCGAACAGCAAAGTATGGTTCAGCAGGTGATACAGCCGGTAAAGGCCGCGCCGCGATGCAGCGCCAGCGTCCAGAGGAGCACTCTTCTGATAGGCGGCGTACATGGAGATCGGGAAGCCCCCGAACAGTTCCGTCATCGCGTAGTCCGCCTCGCGATCGCCGTAATGCACGGCTGGATCGAACACGGCAGGCTGACCATCGACCATGCCGGTATTGCCGTGCCACAGGTCGCCATGGAGCAGCGAGGCCGCCGGGCGGTATTCGAGGAAGAGAGCCGGTACGCGTTCGACGATGCCCTGCAGGTTGCGTATCAGTTCGCCGCGCATGCCTTCGGCGATCAGTTGTTCGAGTTGCGGCCGCAGGCGCTTCTGCGCATAGAAGAGTGGCCAGGTCGTAGACGTGCCGTTCTCCTGACGGCTGTCGCCGAGCCAGTTGTCGCGTGGCAGACCATACAGCTCACCACGGACGTTATGTAGCGCTGCCAACGCCTTGCCGAAAGCGCGCCCGTCCTCATCGGTGGACACCGGTTTCAGGTCCAGCCATTCGAGCGCCAGCCAGGCGACGTCGCCGGCGGTGCCGCTGCCGCGTGCGGCCGGTAGCCGGAAGCAGCCGGTATCCTGCAGCAGCGCCAGTCCTTCCATCTCCGCTGCGAACACTTCCGCCCGGTCGGCTGGCAGCAGCTTGACGAAAAGGGGAGCGTCGCCAGTGTCGATCCTCAGTGCGCGGCGAGTGCGACCGGGTGTCAGTTCGACAGTACTCGTGCAGCCCACGTCCAGCGCAGCGGCAATCTGTGTCGCGAGCGCATTCATTCGCCGCCGCCCCAGCTGTCGGCCAGACGGATGTTGGCCGACGACAGTCGCGCCGCCAGCACCTGCAGGAAGGCTTCGTAGAAGCGCATGCGGCAGGTCTCGGAGGCGCGGCGGATGCGTTCGCCGTCGATCGCGAACAGCAGACTGTCGGTGTTCGCCTGCACGTCGTTGGCGCGCAGCTTGCGGTCACGGCGGGCGATCACCGACATTTCGCCGCAGCATTCGCCGCTGGTCAGGATGTTCAGCGTACGGCCCGATTTGCACACCGCCAGTTCGCCCTCGACCAGCACGTAGAGCCGGTCGCCTTGCTCGCCGTCCTTCATCAGCAGCGTGCCGGCAGCGACGCGCTCCTGCCGAACGAAGTGAGCAACCTCCCACAGTTCGACGTCGCTGAATTCATTGAAGAAGGTCAGCGTGCGCAACAGCCGGAAGTGCTCGGCGGCGCTCGATTCGTCCTCGCGCGGCTTGAGCCGACGGTTACGGAAGGCCTGCGCCAGATCGTGCGTAAACTCGGCCCAGGTCGCGTAGCGCAGCGCGATGTCCTTCTGCATTGCGCGCGCGACGACGGCGTCCAGTGCGGGGGGCAAGCCTGGACGATGCACCGACGGCGGAGGCGGTTCGACGTGGATGATCTGGTACACCAGGCTGTACTTGTTGCTCGCCTGGAAGGGCAACTCGCCCGCCAGCAGCTGGTACAGCACGACGCCCAGCGAGTAAATGTCCGTCTGGTGGTTCAGCGGCATCTCGCGCACCTGCTGCGGGCTCATGTAGGCCGGCGAGCCGACGCCCTCGACCTGCGTGCGCTCATTGGCGGTAAACAGCGCCGCGCCGAAATCGGTCAGCTTCAGTTCGCCGTCGCGGGTGAGCAGGATGTTGGCCGGCTTGATGTCGCGATGCGTGATGCCCAGCTGGCAGGCGTAGTCGAGTGCGCGCGTGCACTTGAACATCAGTTCGACGATGCGCTCCACCGGCAGCAGACCGGGGCGCTGCACGTGCGCCTCCAGCGTGCCGCCGGCGACGTACTCCATCACGATATAGGCCTGATCGCCGGTCACCACGGCGTCGTGGATGGCGACGATGTGCGGATGCTGCAGCTTGTCGGCGAGCGACGCTTCGTTGATCAGCAGATTGCGGTGCAGCCTGCCGCGCGCGTGGTCGTTCAGCACGTCGGGGTCGATGCACTTGATCGCCACTTCGCGCTGCGTCTGCGGATCCCACGCCAGCCATACGGTGCTGGTGCTGCCGCGGCCGATGATGCGCCTGAGCTGGTAGCGGCCTAGCGAACCGCCGGGTGCGGGGGCGTCGGGCGGGGTCGGCGGCGCGGGTGTCTGCATCCGCTCAGACACCGGTCAGGCGCTGGTTGGCCAGCGACAGCCGCTCGACCAGGATGCGCAGGAAGGCGCGGTCGAAGCGGTGGCGGCACGCTTCCGACGCGTGTTCGAGTGCCGCGTTGGCGAGGTGGATCACCACCGCCTCGGACAGCGTGGACACGTCGGCGCCGCGGGTGCCGCGCTCCGGCGTCAGCCAGGCCATCTCGCCGACGCATTCGCCGGCCGACAGCACGTTGAGCAGCTTGCGTCCCTTGGTCACCTTCACTTCGCCTTCCGCGATGATGAAGAAACCGTCGCCCGGGTCGCCCTCGCGCAGCAGCATCTGGCCGCCGGCCACGCGGTGCCATTCGCCCAGACGCACCACCTCCCACAGTTCGACGTCGGAAAAATCGCGGAAGAAGGCGAGCCGGCGCAGCGAGTTGAATTTCTCGCTGTCGGCGATGCGGTTGCCGTGGTCGCGCTGCGCCTCGGTGCGGAAAGCTTCGGCGAGGTCGAACGAGAAGGCGTCCCAGCTCGGGTAGCGGTCGTCCAGCGATTTCTGCAGCGCGCGCATCACGATGCCGTCCAGCACAGGCGGCAACTCCGGCCGCAGTGCCGACGGCGGCACCGGATCGGCGTGGGTGATCTGGTACATCATGCTGAAGTTATTGCTGCCCTGGAAAGGCAGCTGGCCTGTCAGCAGCTGGTACATCACCACGCCGAGCGAAAAGATGTCGGTCTGGTGATTGAGCGGGTGTTCCTTGATCTGCTGCGGACTCATGTAGGCCGGCGAGCCGACGCCCGACACCTGGGTTTCGGTGGCCGATACCGACATCGCGGCGCCGAAGTCCGACACCTTTACATTGGTGCCGCCGACCGCTGCGCCGTCCTCGACGCGCATGATGTTGGCCGGCTTCAGGTCGCGGTGGATGACGCCCAGCCGCCACGCGAAGTCGAGCGCGCGCGTGCACTTGAAGATGATTTCCAGCACGTCGCCGACCGGCAGCAACCGGTCGGCCGAGATATACGGCTCCAGCGTGCCGCCCGGTACATACTCCATCACGATGTAGGCCGGGTCGGCGTCGGCGACCGCGTCGTAGATATGCACGATGTGCGGGTGCGTGAGCTTGCCCGCCAGCGAGGCCTCGGCGACGAAGAACTTGCGCTGATAGCGCTCGGACTTGCTGCCGCTGGCGCCAGTGTCGTCGCCGCGGGCAACGATCTTGATCGCCACGTCGCGCCGTCCGAAAGGGTCGTGCGCGAGGAATACCTTGGACGTGGCGCCTTCGCCGAGCAGGCGCAGGATGCGGTACTTGCCGAGCAGGTCCATGTCAGCGTGGGGCCGGTGACAGGCGTCGCGCGGTCGCTCCGGTGCGTGTGATGCCTGTCGGTTTCAAGCGGTTTCTCCCGTTTAGCCGGTCGCCAGCCGCGCGCGAGCGCGGCCGATGGCGGCGCGCACCTGCTCCGGTGCGGTGCCGCCGATGTGGTTGCGGGCGGACAGCGAACCTTCGACCGTCAGAACCGCGAACACCGATTCATCGACCAGCGGCGAGAAGGACTTGAGCTCGTCCAGCGTGAGGTCGGACACGTCGCAGCCCTTCTGCTCGGCCAGCCTCACTGCGCGGGCGACTGCCTCGTGCGCGTCGCGGAAGGGCAGGCCGCGCTTGACCAGCCAGTCGGCCAGGTCGGTGGCGGTGGCGTAGCCCTGGCGCAGCGCGCTTTTCATTGCCTCGGCCTTGACCCGCACGTTGAACACCTTGCTGCCGTCGGCGGCGGTGCTGCTGCCCATCATGTCGGCGTAGATGCGCAGCGTGTCGATCACCGTGTCGGCGGTGTCGAACAGCGGTTCCTTGTCTTCCTGGTTGTCCTTGTTGTAGGCCAGCGGCTGGCCCTTCATCAGCGTGAGCAGCGCGACCAGGCTGCCATTCACGCGGCCGGTCTTGCCGCGCACCAGCTCCGGTACGTCCGGGTTCTTCTTCTGCGGCATGATGGACGAGCCGGTGCAGAAGCGGTCCGCCAGGTCGATGAAACCGACGCGCGGGCTCATCCACAGGATGAGCTCTTCCGACAGGCGCGACAGGTGGGTCATCAGCAGGCTGCTGGCGGCGCAGAATTCGATCGCGAAGTCGCGGTCGGACACCGCGTCCAGCGAGTTGAAGCACACTTCGTCGAAACCCAGTTCGGCGGCGACGAATTCGCGGTCGATCGGGAAGGTGGTGCCAGCCAGCGCGGCGGAGCCGAGCGGCAGCCGGTTGGTGCGCTTGCGGCAGTCGGCGAAGCGCTCGGCGTCACGCCGCAGCATTTCGAAATAGGCCATCAGGTGGTGGCCGAAGGTGACCGGCTGCGCCACCTGCAGGTGGGTGAAGCCAGGCAGCGGCGTGGCGGCGTGGTGTTCGGCCAGGTCGAGCACGGCGCGCTGGAAGTCGGCGATCAGCGCGAGAATGGTGTCGATCGCGTCGCGCAGCCACAGCCGGATGTCGGTCGCCACCTGGTCGTTGCGGCTGCGGCCGGTGTGCAGGCGCTTGCCGGCGTCGCCGACCAGTGCGGTCAGGCGCTTCTCTATATTGAGGTGCACGTCCTCGTCGTCGAGATTCCAGTCGAACTGGCCGGCTTCGATTTCCTGCGTGATCTGTGCCATGCCCGAGCGGATGGCGTCGAGATCGGCTTGCGCGATGATGCCCTGCTTTGCCAGCATGGCGGCATGGGCCAGCGAGCCGCGGATGTCCTGCCGCCACATGCGTTGGTCGAAGAACACCGAAGCGGTATAACGCTTCACCAGATCGGACACGGGCTCGGAAAAACGGCCCGACCACGCCTTGGTCGGCTCGGACTGCGAAGATGCGCTCATGATGGAAAGAAGTTCGGCACGCTGCGGGAAACCGTCAATTATAGGCCAGCGGGGCGCAAAGCCCGACGCGCCGGCCGGCGTGCGCCCGGCGCAGGGGCTGACGTGAGGCCGGCGCGCGCACCCGACTGGCGCAATCTCGGCGTGATGCTGCGCACCGTGCTGCTGGTCAACGCGCTGGCTGCGCTGGCACTGCTGGCGCGCAACCGCAGCTGGGACGCGCTGCCGCTCGATGCGGCGGAAATGGCGGCACGGGTCGAGCCGGCGCTGATTCTGTCGCTGCTGCTGCTCTATCTGATGGCGCCGTTGTTCGCCAGGCTCCGCGCGCGCAGCGGCTGGGCGCTGACCGGGCTGGTCGCGCTCGGCAGCGTGCTCGCGACGACCGCGCTCGGCGGCTGGGACGTCGACTCGGTACCGTCCTGGCCGGTGCGCGAGGCGATGTGGGCGCTGCTGGCGGCCGCTGCCGCGATGACCTATTTCACCGTGCAGGAGCGCGCGCTCGGCCCGGCCATCGCTCAGGCGCGGCTGATGGCGCTGTCGGCGCGCATCCGGCCGCACTTCCTGTTCAACAGCCTGAATGCGGTGCTCGGCATCATGCGCGAGGACCCGCGCCGGGCCGAGCGCGCGCTGGAGGAACTGTCCGACCTGTTCCGCGTGCTGATGCGCGAGAACCGCGATCTGGTCACGTTGGGTGACGAGCTGGCGCTGTGTCGCCAGTACATCGCACTGGAGACGCTGCGCCTGGGCGAGCGACTGAGCGTGCGCTGGCAGACCGACGGCTGCCCGGCCGACGCACGGGTACCGCCGCTGATGCTGCAGCCGCTGCTGGAGAACGCGGTGTATCACGGCGTCGAGCCGCTGGCCGGCAACGGCGAGGTCAGGGTGAGCGTGCAGCGGGCCGGTGGCGACGTGGTGGTCGAGATCGACAATCCGGCGCCGTCGCGCGACGGTGCTACCGGTCATGGCAGCGGAAACCGGATGGCGCTGGACAATATCCGCGAGCGGCTGATGCTGTTCTTCGATCTTGAAGCGCAACTGGAGGCGGGCGAGCAGGACGGGCTATACCGCGTGCGCATCCGCTTTCCGTACCGGGTGGGGGGCTGAGCGTGCTGCGCGTGTTCATCGCCGACGACGAAGCCCCGGCCCGCCTGCGCCTGCGCGCGCTGCTGTCCGACATCGCGGACGAACTGCCGAACCGGGTGGTCGGCGAGGCGGCGAACGGACAGGAGGCGCTGGAACGTCTGTCCGCGCTGGCGGCCGACGATCAGGCCGACGTTGCGTTGGTCGACATCCGCATGCCCGGCATGGATGGTGTCGAACTGGCGACCCGCCTGGCGGCACTGCCGCGGCCGCCGGTACTCGTGTTCTGCACCGCCTACGATCAGTATGCGGTGCGCGCCTTCGAACTGCAGGCGGTCGACTACCTGATGAAGCCGGTGCGCGCGAACCGGCTGCTCGACGCGCTGCGCCGGGTACCCGAGCGACGGGTGCAGCCGGTGGAGGCGGGGCGCACCCAGCTGTCGTGCAGCGAACGCGGTCGCATCCTGCTGCTGCCCGTGGCCGACATCCTCTATCTGCGCGCCGAACTGAAATACGTGACCGCGCGTACCGCCGCGCGCGAATACCTGCTGGAAGAAGCGCTCGCCGCACTGGAACAGGAATTCGCCCGACGCTTCGTGCGCATCCACCGCAACTGTCTGGTTGCGCGCGACGCCGTGATCGGCTTCGAGCACGTGCGCGACGGCGCCGAGGGACACTGGGCGGTCGTGCTGAAGGGGCTGGACGAACGCCTGCCAGTGAGCCGGCGGCAGTGGGCGCAGGTTAGGGCGGAGTTTGCCGACATCCGGGGGACGGAACGGGGCTGAGGACGGAAGGCAAGCTCCGACTCATTCGGTAAGCGCCGAGCAGTGCTCGGCGAAAGCCTCACCTCATCAACCACGGTCGGCCCTGCATGGCCGACCGGTTCCGCGGGCGCGAAGCAGTGCTTCGCGAACCCCCCGATCTACTCACGGTTTGCCCTGCATGGCAAAACGGTTCGATGGGCGGCGAGCAGTGCTCGCCGGAACAGAAACTACGGAAGTCGGCCCTGCATGGCCGACCCATTCGGTGAGCGCCGAGCAGTGCTCGGCGAAACCCTCACCTCATCACCCACTATTCCGCAGTGCGGCTGCGACGCCGTTGATGGTCAGGTGGATGGACCGGCGGGTGCGTTCGTGGCGGTTGCCGGCGCGGAAGCGGCGCAGCAGTTCGACCTGCAGGTGGTTCAGCGGCTCGATGTAGGGGAAGCGGTTGCGGATCGAGCGCGCGAGCAGCGGGTTGGTCGACAGCAGTTCCTGCGCGCCGGTGATCTGGCGTACGGCGTCCAGCGTGGCCTGCCATTCGGCGCGGATGCGCGTGAAGATGGCGGTGCGCAGCGCCTCGTCCTCGACCAGTTCGGCGTAGCGGCTCGCGATCGCGATGTCGGTCTTCGACAGCACCATGTCCATATTGGAAATGAGCGTGGCGAAGAAGGGCCACTCGTGCACCATGGCCTGCAGTCGCGCCATGCCGTCGGCGTGCTGGGCGCGGTACTCGTTCACTGCCGAACCGAAGCCGAACCAGCCGGGCAGCATGAGCCGGCACTGCGACCACGAGAACACCCACGGGATGGCGCGCAGGTCCTCGATCTTCTGCCCCTTCTTGCGTGAGGCCGGGCGCGAGCCGATGTTCAGCTCGGCGATCTCGGTGATGACGGTCGACTCCCAGAAGTACTTCTCGAAACCCGGGGTTTCATAGACCAGATTGCGGTAGGCCTTGAAGGCGTAGCCCGACAGTTCTTCCATCGCGTCGGTGAACTCCGGCGGTGCGGCGGCTTCGCGCTTGCCCAGCAGCGTCGCTTCGAAGGTGGCTGCGGCCAGCACTTCCAGATTGCGTCGACCGACGTCCGGATTGGAGTACTTGGAGGCGATCACTTCGCCCTGTTCGGTGATGCGGATCTGCCCCTGCACCGCGCCGCCCGGCTGCGCCAGGATGGCCTGGAAGCTGGGGCCGCCGCCGCGACCGACCGAGCCGCCGCGGCCATGGAACAGGCGCAGCCGCACGCCGTGGCGCTTGAACACCTGCACCAGCTTGGTTTCCGCCTTGTACAGCTCCCAGCCGGAGGTCAGGAAACCGCCGTCCTTGTTCGAATCGGAATAGCCCAGCATCACTTCCTGCGTGAGCGCGCGGGCATCCAGCAGCACGCGCCAGATCGGAATCGTGAACAGGCGGTCCATGATGCGCGGCGCGTTGCGCAGGTCGCCGATGGTTTCGAACAGCGGGATGATGTTCATCGCTGCCTGCCGCTCGTGCACGTTGAGCAGGCCGACTTCCTTCAGGATGAGCGCGACTTCCAGCATGTCGGACACGCCGTCGGTCTTCGAAATGATGTAGTTCGGCAGCGCCGCTTCGCCGTACAGCTTGTGCATTTCGGCGGCCGTGCGCGCGATCGCCAGTTCGCCCTCGGTTTCGGCCGAGAACTGCATGAAGGGCGCGGTCAGCGGACGCGGCGTGCCCAGCTCGTTGATCAGCACCTCGATGCGCTGCTCTTCGCGCAGTTCGAGGTAGTTGTTGCAGACGTGCGCGTTGGCCAGCAGTTCGGCGATCACGCGCTCGTGCACGTCGGAGTTCTGGCGCAGATCGAGTGCCGCCAGATGGAAGCCGAACACGCGCGCGGCGTGGCGCAGGCGGCGCAGCCGGCCGCGCGCGATCAGCGCCGACTTGTGGCTGACCAGCGAATCGTGGATCACGTCGAGGTCGCGCACGAATTCGGCGGCATCCGTGTAGGGGTCGGCGTCGCCGACCGCCTTCCACAGCGCCTCATGCTGGTCCAGCGTGCGAGCGGTGACCGCCAGGCGGGCGTAGATGCCGGCCAGCGCGCGGCGGTATAGCTCGTCCTCGCGGTGCGGCGACTTGTCGGGTGCGGTGGCGGCCAGCACGCGCAGTTCGTCGCTGACGTTGTTCAGCAGCGTGGTCGGCGACAGGTCGGTGTCCAGGATGTGCACCTGGGTCAGGTAGTAATCCAGAGCCTTGGACGACTGCACGCGTAGCGTCGCGCGCAGCACGTCGGCGGTGACGAAAGGATTGCCGTCGCGGTCGCCGCCTATCCACGAGCCCATGCGCAGGAAGCTGCCGATTTCGCGCTTGTGTTCGGGAAAGGCCGCTTCGAGCTGGTCCTCGACCGCGTTGTAGACGCGCGGCAGTTCGCGCAGGAAGGTGTAGTCGTAGAACGACAGGCCGTTGATCACCTCGTCGGCCACCGACAGCCGGGTGCGCCGCAGCATGCGCGTCTGCCACAGCGAGGTGATGGTGCGGCGTACCGCCTCGTCGCGCTCTTCCAGCTCTTCCGGCGTCAGCCGCATGCGGTCGCGCTCGTCGATGAGGCGGGCGATCTTCATTTCCTGGCTGAGGATGCTCTTGCGCTGCACCTCGGTCGGATGCGCGGTCAGCACCGGCACCACCAGGCCGTCGCGGAAGAAGGCGAGGATTTCCTCGGCCGGGATCTGGGCATCGAGCGCCTTGGCGAGCGCGTTGGCCAGCGTGCCCGGGCGCGGCGGGTCACCAGCGATGGCATGGGCGCGGGCGCGGCGGATATGGTGCTGGTCCTCGGCGATGTTGGCCAGATGCAGGAAATAGCTGAAGGCGCGTACAACGATGATGGTGTCGTCGTCCGACAGGCCATTCAGCAGCTTGGCCAGTTCGGCGCGCGCGTCGAGGTCGTCGTTGCGGCGGAAGCGCACGCACAGCTGGCGAACGTTCTCGATCAGTTCGAACATGCGGCTGCCTTCCTGCTCGCGCACCACGTCGCCCAGCATGCGGCCGAGCAGGCGGATGTCGTCGAACAGCGGCTGGTCTTTGTCGTGCGTGGCGCGATCGTGCACCGCAACCGGCGTCTGGGCCTGTTGATTCACTGGCAATCCTTCCTCGAAGAGGGTCCTGAATGAGTGTCTGATTCATGCGCGCCGCCGGCCTGCTCTGGCCGAGGCGATGCGATGTTCCATCCGGGGCTGCTAGAATTCGGGCCGATTCGCGCGCTGCCTGTAGGCACTCGCTCACGCTGGCGCGCGGTGTGTTCACCTAACTGATCACCACACGCCTATTTTCCATATGGATCATCCGGCCGGCCCGGCGGACCTCATTGCGGCGGATCGCGCGCAGTCGGTACCGCAGCAGGAAACCCAAGCTTACCCGAAGCCCGGGCGCATCGTGATCGCATCGCGCGAGTCGCGGCTCGCCATGTGGCAGGCGGAACACGTGCGTGACAGACTGTCATCGCTGTACCCGGGTACGATCGTCGACATCCTCGGCATGACCACGCGCGGCGACCAGATTCTTGACCGGCCGCTGGCCAAGGTCGGCGGCAAGGGGCTGTTCGTCAAGGAACTGGAAACCGCCTTGCTCGAAGGCCGCGCCGACCTGGCCGTGCATTCGATGAAGGACGTCCCGATGACGCTGGCTGACGAGTTCGCGCTGGTCGCCACGCTGGAGCGCGAAGTGCCGCAGGACGCCTTCGTGTCGTCGCGCTACGCCAGTCTCGACGAACTGCCGCCGGGTGCCGTGGTCGGTACCTCCAGCCTGCGGCGCGAGTCGCAACTGCGAGCGAACTTCCCCTATCTCGCGGTGAGCAGCCTGCGCGGCAATCTGGATACCCGCCTGCGCAAGCTCGACGAGGGCCAGTACGACGCGATCATCCTCGCCGCGGCTGGCCTCAAGCGGCTCGGTCTGGGTGATCGCATCCGCTCGCTGCTGCCGGTCGAACTGTCGCTGCCGGCAGCCGGTCAGGGCGCGCTCGGCATCGAGGCGCTGTCGTCGCGGCCGGAAGTGGCGGCCTGGCTGGCGCCGCTGGTGTGCGGCACCAGCGAAGCCTGCGTCCGCGCCGAACGTTCGGTGTCGCGCGCGCTGGCCGGCTCCTGCGAAGTGCCGCTGGCCGCCTACTGCGTGCTCGATGGTGGCGCGCTGTGGCTGCGCGCGCGCGTCGCGATGCCCGATGGCTCGCGCATCGCGATGGCCGAGGCGCGCGGCAATATCGCGCAGCCGGATGAACTGGCTGCCGTCTGTGTCGAGGCCCTGCTGGCGGACGGCGCACAGGCCATCCTCGACGATCTGGCCGGACGATGAATCCGCGCGGCGCGCTGAGCGGACGCGGCGTGCTGGTCAGCCGCCCGCGTGCGCAGGCGGCTGCGCTCAGCGACGCGATACGCGCGGCCGGCGGCCATCCGCTCGAATTTCCGCTGATCGACATCGAGCCGCTGGCTGATACCGCAGCGGTGACAGCGGCCGCGGCGACGCTGGACGATGCGGCACTTGCGGTGTTCGTCAGTGCCAACGCGGTCAACCATGCACTCGACCTGATCCTGCCGCGGCGTGCTTGGCCGGCAGCTTTGCCGGCCGCCACGGTGGGCGAACAGTCGGCGCAGGCGCTGCGTGCGCGCGGCATCGCCCGCGTGATCGTGCCGCATCAGGGCCGCTACGATTCCGAGGCGCTGCTGGCGCTGCCCGAACTGTCGGCTGCCGCGCTGGCCGGGCGCCGGGTGCTCATCTTCCGCGGCGACGGCGGGCGCGAACTGCTCGGCGACACGCTGCGCGCGCGCGGCGCGACGGTCGAACACATCACCTGCTACCGGCGCGTGCCGCCGCGCGATGGCGCGCCACTGTGCGAGGCCGTACGAGGCGACGCACTGCACGCGCTGACCATCACCTCGTCGGAGTCGCTGCGCAATCTGCTGGCGCTGCCCGGCCTGGACTGCGCCGACGCGCTGCGCGCGCTGCCGCTGTTCGCGCCACACGCGCGCATTGCCGAGCAGGCACGCGAACAGGGCTTCGCCCGCGTGATCGAAACCGATCCCGCCGATGCCGGCCTGATGGCCGGTCTGACCGATTACTTTTCGTCGCCGTCGCGCGACCTTCACTGACGACATGAGCGAGCAGACACCCCCGAATACCCCTGTCACCCCTGTCGGCGAAGTCGCCTCCCAGCCGGCGTCGTCGAAGCGCGAGGGCGTCGTTCCACTGTGGGCGCTGGGCCTGTCGCTGCTGTTGCTGGTCGCGCTCGGCGTGGCGAGCTTCCTGATGCTGCAGCGCATGCGTGCGCTGGAGTCGGAACTGCATCGGCGGGTCGAGGTGGTCGGCGAACAGGCGGCGCAGGCCACCCGCGCGACCGAACAGGAGGCCGCTGGCATCGCGGGCTACGGCACGCGGCTGAGCAGTCAGGAAGTGCAGCTCGCCGAACTGCGGGCACGCATCGACGCCTATGAGTATCTGGCCGACGACCTGGTGCGCAGTTACGACGAACGCGTGCTGGCCGAGGTCGAGCACGCGCTGGTGCTGGGCCAGCAGCAGCTGCAGTTGGCCGGCGACGCCAAGCTCGCGCTCAGTGCGCTGTCCGGCGCCGAAGCGCGGCTGGCGCGCGTCGATACCGGCCGCTACCTGCCGCTGCGCCGTGCCATGGCGAACGACATGGAGCGACTGCGCCGCGCGCCGATGGCCGATCTGTCCGGCCAGGCACTGCGCATCGACACCCTGCTGGCGGTCGTCGACGGGCTGCCGCTCGCCTTCGAGCGCTCGCCGGCCCGGGGTGCGTCGACAGCAGCGCCCGGCGACGACAAGGGGGCGGCGCCGACGCAGGCCGAACGGCTGGCGCGGGCGGTGTGGGAGGAGGTGCGCCAGCTGGTGCGCATCGAACGTCTGGACCGCCCCGACCCGGCGCTGCTGTCGCCGGAGCACAGCTTCTTCCTGCGCGAGAACTTGAAGCTGCGGCTGATCAACGCGCGCGTTGCGCTGCTTCAGCGCAACGGTGCCGTCTGGCGCGAGGACATCCGGCTGGCGCGTGAGTGGATCGAGCGCTACTACGACACCCGCGCCCGCCAGACCGAAAACGCGCTGGTCACGCTGCGCCAGCTGGCGGCAGTCGATCCGGGCGAGGCATTGCCCGGGCTGAATGAATCGATGAGTGCGCTGGCGCAGCTGAAGGCGCAGCGTCAGCGCCCGACTGTCTCGCGCGAGGAGAAGCGCTGATGGTGCGCCTGCTGCTGTGGCTGCTCGGCCTGTGTGCACTGGCCGTCGGTCTGGTCATCGCCGCCCGCCACAACGACGGCTTCGTGCTGATCCAGTGGTCCCCGTGGCGCGTCGAGCTGTCGCTGAACCTGTTCATCGTCACGCTGCTGCTCGGTGTCGCGCTGCTGTACAGCCTGTTCCACTTCATCGACGGCCTGATGCGCATGCCGGCGCGCGCCGCGCGCTATCGCGCCCGTCAGCGCCGTCATCGTGCGGTGACCGCGCTGCGCGACGCGGCACGGCTCTACTTCGAGGGCCGCTACGGCCACGCGCAGCGCAGCGCGCGGGTGGCGGTCGAGGGCGGCGAATCGCCCGGGCTGGCTGCGCTGATCGGCGCCCGCGCGGCGCACGCGATGCGCGAACAGGTGCAGGCCGACGAGTGGCTGCGCCAGGCCGAGCGGTTCGATGATCTGCGCACCGCTCGCCTGATGACCGAAGCCGACATCCTGACCGACCGCCGCGAATACGGTGACGCGCTGGAGCGCATCGACGTGCTGCAGTCCGGCGGTCAGCGCCACGTCGCCGCACTGCGGCTGGCGATGCGCGCCCGCCGTGGCCTCGGCGATTGGGGCGGCCTGCTGCGTGTGGTGCGTCTGCTGCAGAAGCACCGTGCACTGACGCCGGAACAGGCGGCGCCGGTACGTCGCCAGGCGCATATGGGGGCGCTGCACGACATCGATCCGGCGGAACTGGATGCCTACTGGAAGAGCCTGCCGTCGGTCGAGCGCGAGGACGCGCAGGTCGTACGCGCGATGTGCGAGGCGCTGGTCGCGGCCGGCCAGTTCGCGCAGGCGCGCAAGCTGATCGAGGCGCAGATCGAGCGCGGCTGGGAATCGTCGCTGATGACGCTCTATGCGCACTCCGACGGCGGCGACGCGCTGGCGCGCATCGCCCGGGCGGAGGCCTGGCTGCGCGACCACCCGGACGACGCCGAACTGCTGCTGGCACTCGGCCGCCTGTGCCGCACGCAGCAGCTGTGGGGCAAGGCACAGAGCTATCTCGAAGCGGCGCTGGCGGTGCAGCCGTCGCGCATCGTCCATGTCGAACTGGCGTTGCTGGCCGAACACCTGGAGCGACCTGACGATGCTCGGGCACATTTCCGCGCTGCGGCACTGATGAAGTGAACCTCGCCGCTGTGCCTATGTCATGATCCGCGCGTGATCATCGGCGCGGACATGACATGAACAATCCCTTCGAAAGTGACGTCGCTGCGCAGCCGCCTGCCGACCCCTTCGGGCCGTCCGGCGCGCCGCACGCGGAGGCCCTCGTGTTCTCCGGCCGCGGCGCCGAGTACTTCGGCATCTGGATCGTGAACCTGCTGCTCAGCATCGTCACGCTGGGCATCTACTCCGCCTGGGCCAAGGTCCGGCGGCTGCAGTACTTCCATCGCCATACCACGCTGGGCGGTGCGGCCTTCGACTACCACGGCGATCCGCGCGCCATCCTGAAAGGGCGGGTGATCGGCGTCATCCTGCTGGTCGCCTACAACCTGTCATTCGAGTTCTCGCTCTACCTCGGCATTGCGGTCGCCATCGTGCTGGCGGCCGTGATGCCGATACTGCTCATGCGTTCGCTGAAGTTCCGCGCCCGCAATACGAGTTGGCGTGGCCTGCGCTTCGCCTTCGATGGCGACGAGAGAGGCGCTTACTCGGTCTTCCTGATGTGGCCGCTGCTGTCCGTACTGACGCTCAACCTGCTGGCGCCGATGTGGCACCAGCGCATGAAGCGCTATCAGATCGACAATGCACGCTTTGGCACCACGCGTTTCCATCTGGATGTGCCGGTGTCCGCCTTCTACAGGATGTACGGCGTCCTCTTCCTGCTCCTTCTGGCAGGCCTGCTCGTAATGGGGGCAATGATGGTGGGTCTCTTCGCGCTGAGTGGCGGCGGGCCGGAAACCATGTCCATGCTGCCGATACTTCTGTTTCTCGGCTGGCTGGCCGTGCTCATGCTGGTCCAGCCCTATCTGCTTGCACGCCTGCAGAATGTGGTGTGGAACAACACGCGACTCGGCCCGCATCGCTTCGAGTCGCGTGCCCGTGCCCGCACGCTGTACGCGATCACGCTGACCAACCTGATCGCCATCGTGTGCACCTTCGGTCTGTTCATGCCCTTCGCCGCGATACGCCTCGCGCGCTACCGGATCGAGAGCGTCACGATGATCAGCGCCGGTCCGCTCGACGACTTCGTCGCCGGTCAGTCGCAGGACGTGGCGGCGACTGGCGAGGAGGCGGCCGATCTGTTCGATGTCGACATCGCACTCTGACATGCCGTCAGCGGTGGCGGCCCTGTATTTCGACGGTGTCAGCGCGCGGGCGCATGCGGCGACCATCGTGCTCGACGGTGACGCGCTGCAGGTGCAGGCTGAAGGCGTCATACGCCGCGAGCCGCTGTCGACGCTGCGCCTGTCCGAGCCCATGGGGTCGGCGCCGCGGCTGATCACCTTCGCCGACGGCGCGCATGTCGAGGTGCGGGATCACGCCGCGCTGGCGCTGCTGCTCGACGCCAGCGGTCATCGCGACCGTGCGACGGTGCGCTGGGCCTTCGATGCACGCGTCGTGCTCGGTGCCGTCGCAGCGCTGATCCTCATCGTCTGGCTGGGCGCGCGCTATGGCTTGCCCTGGGCGGCCGGTATGGCGGCGCCGCACGTGCCGCAGCCGGTGGTGGCGGCCATGTCGCAGCAGGCGCTCGAATTGCTGGACGACCGCCTGCTGGCGCCGAGCAAACTCGACGAGGCGCGCCAGCAGCAGTTGCGCTCGGCGCTCGCAGCGCGCAGCGCGCTGCCGCACACGCTGTTGTTCCGCTCGGGCGGGTCGGTCGGTGCCAACGCATTTGCGCTGCCCGACGGCTCGCTCATCGTCACTGACCAACTGGTCGCGCTGGCCGACGATGACGAACAGGTGCTGGCGGTACTGATGCACGAACTCGGGCACGTCGAACGCATGCATGGCATGCGCATGGTGCTGCAGGGGTCGGCCGTCGCGCTGTTCATGACCTGGTATGCCGGTGACGTGAGCAGCCTGCTGGCGATGGCGCCGACCGTGCTGCTGCAGTCGGGCTACTCGCGGGACATGGAACTGGAAGCCGACGCCTACGCGGCGCGCGCGCTGCGCAGTCAGGGCCGCTCGCCGGCGCTGCTGGCCGACATGCTCGAACGCCTCGCCCGCGCGCATGGCGCGCGCGACAATGACACGTCTGCAGGGTGGCTTTCAAGCCATCCGGATAGCGCACAACGTATCGAAAAGCTCCGCCGTGGAGACTTCACCGCCGATTGACCTTGGTCAACGTGGGGTTTTCAGCTCTTGAGGATACTGCCGTCACTGAATGCGGTTTAAATCCTCTGGAGCACGTAAAAATGAAGGCGATCAAGTGGGTGGGTGTGGCAGCACTGGCTGCCGTGGCAGGTGTGGCCAACGCGGCTGACGAAGGCAACTGGATGGTGCGCGCACGTGCGCTGTACATGAACCCCGATAACGACAATTCGGGTGGTCTGGGCCTGCCGATCGATGTCGAAGCCGAGAACAAGGTGTTCCCGGAAATCGACATCACCTACTTCTTTACCAAGAACATCGCAGCCGAGCTGATCCTGACCTATCCGCAGAAGCATGACGTGGAACTGGGCGGTGTGGGCATCGGTTCGGTCAAGCACCTGCCGCCGACGCTGACGCTGCAGTACCACTTCAATCCGGAAGGTCAGATTCGCCCCTACGCCGGTCTTGGCCTGAACTACACGCGCTTCTCCAGCGTCGATCTGGATGCCGGCACCGTTCTCGGCGGCAGCGTGCCGCTGCGCATCGACCGCAGCAGCTTCGGTTGGGCGGCACAGGTGGGCGCCGACGTGCAGATCGCGCCGAAGTGGTTCCTGAACTTCGACGTCAAGTACGTCGCGATCGACACCGACATCTTCATCAAGGGCGCTGGCGGCGCCAAGGTGACCAAGCTGGGCATCGACCCGATGCTGTACTCGGTCGGTATCGGTTATCGCTTCTGAGTTTGAGCGGGTTCGCCGGTCGAGGGCCACAAGCCTGAAGGCCGGCGGGCAAGCCAAAGGTTCTTCCTGCAGTCCCGGTTCGGGCACCCTTGAGGTGCCCGTTTTTTTGGCTCTCGGGCTGAGCTCGCGCAGGACTGACGAGCGACCGGCTCCGCAGGCGCGAAGCAAGGCTTCGCGAACGTCTGCTATACCCAGTCCCGCGGCGGGAGGAAATCGGTGTAGAGCTTCGCTTCCGGCGAGCCGTCGGCGGGGTGCCAGTCGTAGCGCCATTTCACCACCGGCGGCATCGACATCAGGATGGATTCGGTGCGCCCGCCAGACTGCAGGCCGAACAGCGTGCCGCGGTCGAACACCAGGTTGAATTCGACGTAGCGGCCGCGCCGGTAAGCCTGGAAATCGCGTTCGCGCTCACCGTAGGGCGTGTCGCGGCGGCGTTCGACGATGGGCAGGTAAGCGTCGAGGAAGGCGTTGCCGACCGCCTGCGTCAGCCCATAGGCGTGGTCGAAGCTCACTTCGCCGTCGGCACCCAGATCGTCGAAGAACACGCCGCCGATGCCGCGCGCTTCCTTGCGGTGCTTCAGGTAGAAATAATCGTCGCACCACTTCTTGTAGCGCGCCCAGGTGTCGGTGCCGAAAGGCGCCAGCGCGTCGCGGCAGCTACGGTGGAAGTGGGCTGCATCCTCTTCGACGCCGTAGTATGGCGTCAGATCCATGCCGCCGCCGAACCACCACACCGCGTCGCCGCTCTTCGGCTGCGCGGTGAAGAAGCGCACGTTCAGGTGCACGGTCGGCACGTAGGGGTTGCGCGGATGCAGCACCAGCGACACGCCCATCGCCTCGAACGACGCTCCAGCGAGATCCGGGCGGTTGGCCGACGCCGACGGCGGCAAGGTGTCGCCGCGCACGTGCGAGAAATTGCAGCCTCCGCGCTCGAACAGCTTGCCTTCCTCGATCAACCGCGTGCGGCCGTCACCCTGCAGCCGTTCTTCCGGGCCACGCACCCAGCCGTCGGTCAGGAAGGGCGAGCCGTCCGCCGTTTCCAGGCCGGCGATGATGCGGTCCTGCAGATCGAGCAGCCAGGCGCGGACCACTTCCGCCCGCGTGCTCATCGCCGCACCGCCCGGTGGCCGATGTCGCGGCGGAACTGGGCGCCGTCGAACTGGATCTGATCGCACAGCGCGTAGGCGGCGCGCTGCGCCTGCTTCACGGTGTCGCCGAGCGCGGTCACGCAGAGCACGCGGCCGCCGTTGGTGACCACCTTGCCGTCACGCTCGGTGGTGCCGGCGTGGAACACGTGGCCTTCCGCCGTCGCGGCCGGCAGGCCGTTGATCACGTCGCCCTTGCGCGGCGCGTCCGGATAGCCGGCGGCTGCCATGACGATGCCGAGTGCGACGCGGCGGTCCCAGTCGGTACTGGCTTCCGACAGCTTGTAGTCGAGCGCGGCTTCCATCAGGTCGACCAGGTCGGTCTTCAGTCGCATCATGATGGGCTGGGTTTCCGGGTCGCCCATGCGACAGTTGAATTCCAGCACCTTGATGTCGCCGTCCGGCGAAATCATCAGGCCGGCGTACAGGAAGCCGGTGAAGGGGAGGCCGTCGAGCGCCATGCCGGTCAGCACCGGCTGGATCACTTCGCGCATCACGCGGGCGTGGATTTCCGGCGTCACCACCGGCGCCGGCGAATAGGCGCCCATGCCCCCGGTGTTGGGGCCGGCGTCGCCATCAAGCAGGCGTTTGTGGTCCTGGCTGGTGGCCAGAGGCAGCGCGCTCATGCCGTCGCACATGACGATGAAGCTGGCTTCCTCGCCTTGCAGGAATTCCTCGATCACGACGCGCGACTTGCCGCCGTCGTCGCCCGGCAGCATGGTGCCGATGGCGGCGTGCGCTTCGGTCAGCGTCATCGCGACCACGACGCCCTTGCCGGCCGCCAGGCCGTCGGCCTTGATCACGATGGGCGCGCCCTTCTCGTCGACATAGGCACGCGCAGCGGCGGCGTCGGTGAAGGTCTGGTAATGCGCGGTCGGGATGTTGTTCTTCACCATGAACTGCTTGGCGAAGTCCTTCGAGCTCTCGAGCTGGGCCGCCTTGCGGGTGGGGCCGAAGATCTTCAGGCCACGCACGCGGAAGCAGTCGACCACGCCTGCGGCCAGCGGCGCTTCCGGGCCGACCACAGTGAAGGCGATGTTCTCGTTCTCGACGAAGCTGATCAGCTCGGCGAAATCGGTGATCGGCAGGTTTTCGATATTCGGTTCCAGCGCGGTGCCGGCATTGCCCGGCGCCACGTAGACCTTGTGCACACGCGGACTCTGCGCGAGCTTCCAGGCGATGGCGTGTTCGCGCCCGCCCGAACCGATGACCAGCAGTTTCATGATGCGTCCTTCTTCAATCGTGCGCGGATACGGCTCAGTGACGGAAGTGGCGGGTGCCGGTAAACACCATGGCCAGACCGTGCTCGTCGGCGGCGGCGATCACTTCTTCGTCGCGCATGCTGCCGCCCGGCTGGATGATGGCTTTCGCACCGGCTTCGGCCAGCACGTCCACACCGTCGCGGAAGGGGAAGAAGGCGTCCGACGCCACCACCGAACCGGCAATGGTCAGACCGGCGTTCTCTGCCTTGATTCGCGCAATACGCGTCGAATCAACGCGGCTCATCTGGCCGGCGCCGACACCGACTGTCGCGCCGTCGCGGCAATACACGATGGCGTTCGACTTCACGTACATGGCGACACGCCAGGCGAAGGTGAGGTCGGTCATTTCCTGGGCGGACGGCGCGCGCTGGGTCACCACCTTGAGGCGGCCTTCGAGCGATTCCGGTTCGTCCGCGCTCTGGATCAGCAGGCCGGAGCCGACCCGCTTCACGTCGTGCGAATTGCGGCCGCGCGTCCAGGCGGTCGCACCCTTCGGATCGACGCCGTCGAGCGGGATTTCCAGCACGCGCACATTGGCCTTGGCCGCCAGCAGCTTCAGCGCGTCGGCGGTGAAAGCGGGCGCCATCAGCACTTCGACGAACTGGCCGCTGACCGCTTCGGCGGTGGCGGCATCGACCGTGCTGTTGAAGGCGATGATGCCGCCGAAGGCCGAGGTCGGGTCGGTGGCGAAGGCCTTGCGGTAGGCCTCAAGCGGGGTGGCGCCGAGCGCCACGCCACACGGGTTGGCGTGCTTGACGATGACGCAGGCGCCGGTGTCGAAGCTTTTCACGCATTCCCAGGCGGCGTCGCCGTCGGCGATGTTGTTGTACGACAGTTCCTTGCCCTGCAGCTGTTTCGCGCTGACCAGCGAACCCGGGGCCGGGTAGAGGTCGCGGTAGAAGGCGGCGCGCTGGTGCGGGTTCTCGCCGTAGCGCAGGTCCTGGATCTTGACGAAGCGGCCGTTGGACTGCGCCGGGAACTCGTTGCGCGAGCCGTCGGCGTTCAGCGCCGACAGGTAGTCGCTGATCGCCGCGTCGTAGTTCGAAATGCGGTTGAAGGCGGCGACCGACAGCGCGAAGCGGGTGGCGTCGGACAGCGCGCCATTCGCGCGCAGTTCGTCCAGCACGCCGGCGTACTGCGACGCGTCGGTCAGCACGCCGACGCCGCGCCAGTTCTTGGCGGCCGAACGCACCATGGCCGGGCCGCCGATGTCGATGTTCTCGATCGCGTCTTCCAGCGTGCAGCCGGCCTTGGCCACCGTCGCCTCGAACGGGTACAGGTTCACCACCAGCAGATCGATGGTCGGAATGTCGTGTTCCGCCAGCGCCTGCATGTGCGCCTCGACCTCGCGCCGGGCGAGCAGGCCGCCGTGGATGCGCGGGTGCAGCGTCTTGACGCGGCCATCCAGCATTTCCGGGAAGCCGGTGTGGTCGGCCACCTCGGTCACCTTCAGGCCGGCATTGGCCAGAAGCGATGCGGTGCCGCCGGTGGACAGCAGTTCGATGCCAAGCCCGGTCAGGGCGGTGGCGAATTCAACGATGCCGGTTTTGTCGGATACGCTGATCAATGCACGCTGTACTTTCATGCGCCGTTCCAGTGGGAGGTTGAGGAATTCGGTGGGGCGGGGCCGGGGCGCCGCTCAGATCATGCCGTGGTCGGTGAGCTTGCGCCGCAGCGTGTTGCGGTTCATGCCGAGCATGTCGGCGGCGCGCGTCTGGTTGCCTTCGGCTTCGCGCATCACCACCTCAAGCATGGGGCGCTCCATCTGGCGCAGCACCATGTCATAGATGTCGCTCGGCGCTTCGCCATCCAGATCGCGGAAATAACGTTCCAGCGAGTGCCTCACGCACTCGGCAATGTCACTGCGTCCGCTCATGGCGGCGTCTCCCTGATGGTCCGTCCCGATGCTGCGCCGTGTTCAGGCGCTCAGGCGGCCAGTACCTGCGTGTCGTCTTCGGTGGATTCCGGCTCGTAGGCGAGCCTGTCGTTGTCGGCCGCCATGCGGCCGAAGAATTCGTCGATGGCCGCCAGCTGGGCGGTCGTGCCTTCGAGCTGGTTCATCGCGTGGCGGAAGGCGGCGGAGCCGACCAGGCCCTTGGTGTACCAGGATATGTGCTTGCGGGCGATACGCACGCCGCTCTCTGTGCCGTAGAAGCCGTACAGGTCTTCGATGTGCTCGCGGCACACGCGATGGATTTCCGACACTTCGGGCGGCGCCAGCAGTTCGCCGGTGGCGAGGAAATGTTCGATCTCGCGGAAGATCCACGGCCGGCCCTGGGCGGCGCGGCCGACCATGACGCCGTCGGCGCCGCTGATGGTCAGCACCTCGCGTGCTTTCTGCGGCGTCGTGATGTCGCCGTTGGCGATCACCGGAATGTTCACCGCCGCCTTCACCGCGCGGATGGTGTCGTACTCGGCGTGGCCGGTGTACTGGTCGGCGCGCGTGCGGCCGTGGATGGCCAGCGCGCGGATGCCGCACTGCTCGGCCACGCGCGCCAGCATCGGTGCATTCTTGTTGTCGCGGTTCCAGCCGGTGCGCATCTTCAGCGTGACCGGGGTGTCCGGCACTGCCTTGACCACGGCTTCGAGGATGCGCTCGACCAGCGGCTCGTCCTGCATCAGCGCCGATCCGGCCATCACGTTGCAGATCTTCTTCGCCGGACAGCCCATATTGATGTCGATGATCTGCGCGCCGCGGTCCACGTTGTGGCGGGCGGCGTCGGCCATCATCTTCGGGTCGGCGCCGGCGATCTGTACCGAAATCGGTGCCACCTCGCCGTCGTGGTTCGCGCGGCGCTGCGTCTTCGCGCTGCCGTAGAGCAGGGAATTGGACGTGACCATTTCCGATACCGCCAGTCCGGCGCCCAGCTTCTTGCACAGCTGGCGGAAGGGTCGATCGGTCACGCCGGCCATGGGCGCGACGAAAAGGTTGTTCCGCAGGTTGAAGCCGACGAACTGCATGGTGGGTGGGGACGGTATACGGACGGGCAGGGGCGCGATTCTACCCCGATGCGGCGGCGCAGAGAAAATCTGCAGCGAAGCCCGCCGACGGTGGGGCGTATCCGGGGATGTCAGTCCAGACCGGCGGTCGCGAAGGCGCGGTCCAGGTCGGCCACCAGATCGGCGCGGGTCGCCAGCAGCGCGTTGACGTCGCGTGCCAGCGTGTCGTCGGCAACCGCCTCGGGCCTCAGTTCGCGGCCAAAGCCCTCCTCGCTGCGGGTCCCCAGCATCCGTTCCAGCATGCGATGCCCGAGCGCCGCCTTGAAGTGCCCGCCCTCCCAGTACCAGCGCGTGACGCTGCGCCGGTCACCCTGCGACGGCACCGCTTCGGCCGTTTCAGGCGTGACGGCGACGAAATCCCACAGCCTGACGCTCGCACCCTGCGCAGCGGCGGCATGAACCGTGTCGGCCAGCGCCTGTTTCCATGCGGCGACTTCGTCCATCAGGCCTGCCCGGTGCAGCGTGCCCAGGATGTGCGCGTGGTAGGGGTAGGTAAAGCACTCGACGCGGATGTCGTGCTGGTCGGCCAGTTCGAGCAGGCGGCGCAGTGCGATGAAGTCGGCGGTCGTATCGAGCCGCGACGGCCAGCGGTGAGCACCGATGCGACGGGCGTTCTCGGTGGCGCGCTGACGGAACAGCGGCGCATAGCCCTCTCGCGCCGCCATGCCGTCGTAGTCGCGCAGCGGGTTGAAGCCGTCGTCGCGCAGCGTGGCCGCGTGAGGGTCGCGCTGCGCGCGCAGCGTGAGCAGACTGTCGCCGAGCGCTGACAAGGTGATCACGCTCTGCAATCGCGTCGCGCGCTGCTGCGCCCACAGGTCATCGCGTGACCGCCAGTGGGGGCGGCGCAGCGGTTCGGCGTTCAGCAGATCGAACAGTTCCAGCCCGACCAGCAGCAGACGTGGGCGATGTCCGGCCGCCAGCAATGCTTCGACCTGATGCACCTGCGCCGTCAGCGCGGCGCCCGGCTCCGCCAGATTGAAGGGGCGCTGCGCCAGTGCGGCGAGTGTGCCGTGCGTCGGGTCGAGGCCGATGTCGGCGCGCGAGTTGCCGAGGACGAGCGCGTCCGGCCGGTGGCGCAGCGCGCGTGCCAGTTTCAGTTCGCCGATCGCCCGCTCGGGACGGATCTTGACCGCGTTCACACCGTCGATGCGCACCAGCCCGTGGAGTCCCCACGGGTCGATGACGACGTTGAACAGTGCGACCACTGCCAGCGACAGCGACAACGTGACCATCCACAGGCGGGCGAAGCGGCGGCGCGGCGTCATGGTCAGAACTGGAAGTAGAGGAATTCGGACGGCCGCGACAGCGCCAGCACGCACAGCGTGCTGGCCAGGCCCAGTCCGATCGCCCAGCGCGGGCGCAGCGAGAAGTGCAGACCGCCGCGCAGCGGCCGCACGCGCTCGATCGCCGGTCTGAGACGCGCGTGGATCTGTTGCGTGTTCGGGCAGGCGAAGGCGATGATGGCCGCGACCGTCACCCAGATCCAGGTGGTGACGAACTGCTCCCCGCCGCCGCCATAGAACTCGACACCGAGGCGCTGCAGCACGGGCGCCAGCGGGCCGAGGCGCAGGCCGATCGCCTCCGGCAGGCCGACGCCATGTACGCCTGCCATGCCCGCCAGCAGATCGAATGCGACCGGCAGGCTGGTGGCGCGGAAGAACACCCAGGCGACCACCACCGCGACGAAGGTGAGCAGCACGGCAAGCGGTCGCGGCAGCCGGAACATCGACGACCAGGCGTGCTGGATGCACAGATAGGCGCCGTGCAGGCCGCCCCATAGCAGGAAGTTCCAGCCGGCGCCGTGCCACAGACCGCCGAGCAGCATGGTCACCATCAGGTTGCCGTAGCGGCGCAGCGGCCCGTGCTTGTTGCCGCCGAGCGGGATGTAGAGGTAGTCGCGCAGGAAGCGCGACAGGGTCATGTGCCAGCGCCGCCAGAAGTCGGAAATGGTGGCTGCCTTGTAGGGCGAGTCGAAGTTGAGTGGCAGCTTGACGCCGAACAGCCGCGACAGGCCGATGGCCATGTCCGAGTAGCCGGAGAAATCGAAGTAGAGCTGGAAGGTATAGGCCAGCACGCCGCCCCAGGCGACCAGCAGACCGGGCTCGCTGCTGCGGTCGAATACCGCGCCGGCGAGCGGCGCCAGGTTGTCGGCGAGCAGCACCTTCTTCGCCAGACCGAACACGAAAATGCTGCCGCCGATCAGGAAGTTGTTCAGATGCGGGCGGAAATTCCGGGCCTTTTCGAACTGCGGCATCATTTCGCCGTGATGCAGCACCGGCCCGGCGATCAGGTGCGGGAAATAGGTGACGAACAACGTGTAGCTGACCAGCCGCGTCTCATGCACCTTGCCGGCCCATGCATCGACCAGGAAGGCGATCTGCGTGAAGGTGAAGAAGGAAATGCCCAGCGGCAGCACGATGTCGGGCACCGGCAGGCCCAGGTCGGCCATCCGGTTGGCGGTGTCGATGAACAGCGCGCTGTACTTGTAGCCGACCAGCAGCGCGAGGTCGGCGGTGATGCCCAGTGCCAGCAGGCGGCCGGCGGCCGGCGTGCCGGCGCGCGTTGCGATGGCGCGGCCGGTCAGGTAGTTGAACAGGATGGAGCCGATCAGCAGCGGCAGGTAGCGCGCGTCCCACCAGCCGTAGAAGAACAGCGACGCCAGCGCCAGCCAGCCGGCCGCCAGCGTGATCGAACGCCGTCCGAGCAGGAAATAGCCCGCCAGCGCGACGGGCAGGAAGGCGAATAGGAAGGCGTAGGAATTGAACAGCATGCGCGGCCGTCGGGCGTGGGGTGTGCGCGGATTCTAGAGGCAGGTCGCGGCCGCCGCGAGGAACTGCGACCGCCTCGCGGGCGCTACCAGCCGCGCGCGCCGAACATCATGCGCCGGCCGATGAACTGACGCGCCGGCGGACAGGCGTCGAGCAGGGCGAGCGCGGCACCGCGGGCGTGACCGGCGAGCGGGCCGAGCAGCGGATGGCCGGCTCCGATGCCGAAGATACGCACCAGCGCGTCGGTGAAACCGCCAGTCGCTGCGCGATCGG